>NZ_JBGLYV010000270.1:0-280 GCF_047304225.1 Pseudomonas sp. Pseusp3
GAGCGTGGGGGGACGCCGATCTGCCTTTGCTCTGCTCTTCTGTAGGAGCGAGCTTGCTCGCGATGGACGTCAACGATGACGCGGGCTGTCTGAATGCCCGCGGTGTCCCGGCGTTTTTAGCGAGCAAGCTCGCTCCTACAGGGGCACGCGTTCATTTGTAGTCAGGTCGGCTGTCAGGCCGCCTCGCTTTTGCTTTTGCTTTTGCTTTGGCTTTGGCTTTTGATCTTCTTGCCCCCTCGAGAGGCTTCGTTCCGGTTCTGCGCAGTGGGCAACCCGGCAT
>NZ_JBGLYV010000271.1:0-275 GCF_047304225.1 Pseudomonas sp. Pseusp3
CTGGGTTTCTACACCAACCTGATCACCTCCGGCATCGGCCTGACCGAGCAGAAAATCAGCGACTTCAAGAAGGCCGGTCTCGATCACATCCAGATCAGTTTCCAGGCCAGCGACGAACAGGTGAACAACCTGCTGGCCGGTTCGAAAAAGGCCTTCGCGCAAAAGCTGGCAATGGCCCGGGCGGTGAAAGCCCACGGCTATCCGATGGTGCTGAATTTCGTCACCCATCGGCACAACATCGACCAGATCGACCGTATCATCGAGCTGTGCATCGC
>NZ_JBGLYV010000272.1:0-274 GCF_047304225.1 Pseudomonas sp. Pseusp3
GTATAGACAAGTAGAGTCCGACAATAAATAGCCTCATTATTCTCGTCTTTCAGCAACAGGTCCCTCAATTTGCCCGAAGTCAAATTCAGTTCTTTCACCCCTCCTTTTAAGGAACTGATATATAAACAATTGTATGCCCCTAATACTATTTTACTAACAACATCATCATTATAAGTTTCTTCATTATCAACAGGTGACAGATAGGGGTGAAGAGTTTTCAAATTATCTTTCGAATAAAATAGTCCATCTCCGTAGAATCCAATCCATATAGTAC
>NZ_JBGLYV010000273.1:0-271 GCF_047304225.1 Pseudomonas sp. Pseusp3
GGCTTGACCCTGAGCGACATCGACCCACTCTGCCCCAACCAGTTCGATAAGGCGCTGGGGCGCGATGCGCAGTGCGGCGTTCGTTGCGCCCGCTGCAGGCAACACGACATCGAACTTCTTCAACGTCACATCCGCAAAGACTTTCATTTCGCGCGGCAGTCCGAACGGACACACCCCGCCCACCGGATGACTGGTCCATTCAACCACCTCCTCGGCATTGAGCATTTTGGCCTTGCCTTTGAACTGGTCCTTGAACTTGCGGTTGTCAATC
>NZ_JBGLYV010000274.1:0-270 GCF_047304225.1 Pseudomonas sp. Pseusp3
GGGAAAGAACCACTATGATTTGACGGGTTAGAAATGTAACATAATACGACATAAACCCAATTTCAAATATATTTATCTTATACCAAAAACAAGCAAACAACGAAATCCAGAGTTTACATAACTCAGCTCGCATTTAAAATAAAAAAACCCGCCCAACCCTTTTCGCCGCTCGCTGGCGCGCTATAAATTTCACGCCCACTATTTTTCCCGGGGGACCGCGTATGCTTTCACCCCCACCCCCACAACCCCCGCTCCTACAGGTTATCCACA
>NZ_JBGLYV010000275.1:0-267 GCF_047304225.1 Pseudomonas sp. Pseusp3
CTCGGTGTGGGACGCGGACAGCATCTACAAGATTCCGAAGATGCTGCACGATCAGGGTCTCGACGCGATCATCTGCGAAGAGTTGAAGCTCACGCCGAAGCCCGCCGATCTGTCCATGTGGGCGGACCTCGTTGAGAAGCTGCAGAACCCGGAACACGAGGTCACAATCGGCATGGTCGGCAAATATGTCGATCTGACCGAGTCGTACAAGTCGCTGATCGAAGCACTGCGCCACGCGTCCATGCATACGGCGACGCGCGTGAACAT
>NZ_JBGLYV010000276.1:0-266 GCF_047304225.1 Pseudomonas sp. Pseusp3
CATTCCCAGTGCACGCTGCAATCGAAGCCGTCGAGCAGGCCGGCGCAGGCCAGGGCCCAGCTGCCGGTGCACACCGCGCCGAGGCGGCGGGCCTGACGGGCCTGGCTTTGCAGCCACGACACGTGTTCCCGGGTAACCGTGCGCTGAATGCCGATACCGCCGCAGACGATGACAATGTCCATTGGCGGGGCTTTGTGCATGGAGGCGTCGGGGGTGATCTGCAGGCCGTCACTGGCCCAGACCTGACCGCCATCGACGGTGAGGGT
>NZ_JBGLYV010000277.1:0-266 GCF_047304225.1 Pseudomonas sp. Pseusp3
GGGGGTGGGGGGGGGGGGGGTGTCCCCCATGTGGCCGGTTTTTAAATTTTTGGCCATCCCCAACCCTAATTTCCTGGCCCCCCACAACCTTTTTTTATTATTGGCGGGCGGGTTCTGGCCGGGGGGGGGGGGGCCGGCGGCGGGGCCGGGGCTGGTCCTTCTTCCTTTCCCTTCTGGTCCCGTTCGGCGGCGCCGTCCGCGCGGGCGCGGGGCCCCTCCGGGGGGGCGGCGCGGCCCCCCTCGCCTTTTTTTTCCGGGCACCGTAG
>NZ_JBGLYV010000278.1:0-262 GCF_047304225.1 Pseudomonas sp. Pseusp3
TTACGGCGACTCACTTTTTTTACAAGCGCCTAAAAAAAGTAAGCAAAAAAACGCTCGCCCCGAACGTCCGGCCCCTCACCTAGGCTCGGGGTTCCTTCGCTCCGGCATTCATCCCGGGGGCATTGCCCTCCGGTCGGCTTCGCTCGACCTACATGCAATGGGTTCGACTGCGTCGAACGGCGCTACGCGCCATTCCCCGGATGAACACCTCCACTCAGCCTGCCGAGGGGGCGGGTGGATCAAGATCAAGAGCGGCAGGCGA
>NZ_JBGLYV010000027.1:0-69847 GCF_047304225.1 Pseudomonas sp. Pseusp3
CCCCCCCCCCCCCCCGCCCCCCCCCCCCCCTCCCCATACCCTTGTACTCGCTCCCCCACAACAACCCCCCCCCGGGGCCGGGGGCCCCCCCCGCGAAGGGGTCAGAAAGGTCGACGCAGAAATCAGGGCAGCGGCGAGAAAGGCGTACGCCCATCGGCGCTCTGCAATTCCATCAGGTATTTACGGAAGATTTGCCCAAGCACCTGAGTGGCGACTTCCAGCTCTTCGCGGGGCATCTTTTCGGTGACTTCGTCGGCGGTGTCCAGTGCATCCTCGGCACCGTTGACCGCGGCCATCTTCAGCAGGATGTACGCCTGAACGTTATTGGCCGGCACGCCTTCGCCATGAAAGAACATGGTGCCGAGCTTGAATTGCGCCTGGGCGTGGCCTTGCAGTGAGGCTTTTTCGAAATAGCTCAGGGCTTTATTGAGGTCGCGCGGCGCGTTTCTGCCTTCATAGTAGAACTCACCCAACTCGTATTGCGCTTGCGCATCCCCTTCATCCGACGCCTTCTGGCAGGCGGCGAGCGCCTGCTCCAGGTCTTGCGGCTGGGTATTGAGGGTGCAGCGACCCATCGCTGGGATTAACAACGAGTTGCCGCCTGCTTGTGCTTGCGCGAGCAGGGGCTGAAGAAGCAACAGGCAGCCCAGAGCAAGGGTGCGGCCGGTGCGGTTCATGGGAATCGACTTACCTCTGAAGGGCGCGCGGACCCATCGAGGGGATCCAATAAGCGCGCATTATGAAATAAGCAGGGCCAACCTTACAAAGTCTTTACTCGTTTTTCTGCTGCACGGGAAATATATCGCCCACTTTGCGGGGGATTATCGGCAGGTGAGTAGGAAAAAGCGCGGGCGTGTAGGTGAAAGCTGACGCTGGCGATGGCCAACGTCAGCGTTATAGCGTTATTTCAAGGCAGCGAAGGCACGCTCGGCGGCGTCCAGGGTGAGTTTCAGTTCGGCTTCGCCGTGAGCGATCGAAGTGAAACCGGCTTCGAAGGCACTCGGTGCCAGGTACACGCCACCTTCCAGCATCAGGTGGAAAAAGCGGCCGAACAGGGCCGCGTCGCTGGCCATCACGTCATCGAAGGTAACGATGTCGTCGGCACCGCTGAAGTACAGGCCGAACATGCCGCCGGCCTGAGTGGTCACGAACGGAATGCCGGCCGCATCGGCGCGCTGTTGCAGGCCGTCGAGCAGGCGAGTGGTGTAGTCGGTCAGCTCGGCGTGGAAGCCCGGGCGGCTGATCAGGCGCAGGGTGGTCAGGCCGGCGGCCATCGCCAGCGGGTTGCCGGACAGCGTACCGGCCTGGTACACCGGGCCCAGCGGGGCGATGCGCGACATGATTTCGCGCTTGCCGCCGAAGCAGCCGACCGGCATGCCGCCGCCGATGATCTTGCCGAAGGTGGTCAGGTCCGGGGTCACGCCGTAGTACGCCTGGGCACCGCCCAGGGCGACACGGAAACCGGTCATCACTTCGTCGAAAATCAGCACTACGCCGTGCTTGTCGCACAGGGTCCGCAGGCCTTCGAGGAAGCCCGGAGCAGGCGGTACGCAGTTCATGTTGCCGGCCACTGGCTCGACGATGATGCAGGCCACGTCCTGGCCAACTTCGGCCAACATGCTCTCAACGGCATCGATGTCGTTGAACGGCAGGGTCAGGGTGTGCTTGGCGAACGCTGCCGGTACACCGGCCGAACTTGGTACGCCTTGGGTCAGTGCGCCGGAGCCGGCCTTGACCAGCAGGCTGTCGGAGTGACCGTGGTAGCAGCCTTCGAACTTGATGATGCTGTCGCGGCCGGTGAAACCACGGGCCAGGCGGATGGCGCTCATGGTCGCCTCGGTGCCGGAACTGACCATGCGCACCATTTCCATCGACGGCACGAGCGAGCAGACCAGATCAGCCATCTGAGTTTCCATCTCGGTCGGGGCACCGTAGGACAGTCCGTGCTCAAGCTGTTTGCGCACGGCGTCCAGCACGTCCGGGTGGCTGTGGCCGAGGATCATCGGGCCCCAGGAGCCGACGTAATCCACATAGCGCTTGTCGTCTTCGTCAGTGACGTAGGCACCTTCGGCGTGCTTGAAGAACAACGGCGTGCCGCCGACGCTCTTGAACGCGCGAACCGGCGAGTTCACGCCACCGGGAATGTGTTTCTGGGCATTGGCAAACAGCGTTTCGGAACGAGACATGATAGGGCTCTCAGACTTTTAGTAATTCATTGAATGCGCGGGCGCGGCGGGTTACTTCAGCCGTGCTCTCGGCGCCAAACAGGCCATGCACCACCGCCAGCAGATCGACGCCGTGGGCCACCAGCGGCGCGGCGTTTTCCAGGGTGATGCCGCCGATCGCGCAGATCGGCAGGTGCAATGTGCGGCGAGCCTGGTCCAGCAGGTCGAGGCTGCAGGTCGGGGCGCCGGGTTTGGTGTTGGAATTGAAGAAGCGGCCGAACGCGACGTAGCTGGCGCCTTCTTTGACGGCCTGTTCGGCGAGGTCGAGTTGCGCATGGCAGGTCGAACCGATGATTGCATCGCGACCCAGCAGGGCGCGGGTCGGAGACAATGGACCATCAGTTTGACCCAAGTGCACGCCGACATTCAGGCGTGCGGCCAGCTCAGCGTCATCATTGATGATCAACCGGGTGTTGTAGCGTTCGCACAAATCACGCAAGGCTTCGGCTTCACGCAGACGTCTGGCCTCGTCGCTGCTCTTGTCGCGGTATTGCAGCAAGGTGACGCCGCCTTCCAGCGCCGCCTCCACGTACTTGAGCAACTTGCCGTCCAGCAAATGGCTGTCGGTAATGGCGTACAGGCCACGTAGTTTCATCGGTCAAGCCTCACCGCATTACAAATGGAAGTTACGAACAGAAATCCAGTGGCAAACGGCGCGGCACGAACTGGCCTTTGCCCAACTGCTCGGCGTCGCGCAGGGTGCGCCACGTGTAGTTAAGCGCGGTCTGCACGGCGCTGGCGAGGTTTTCACCCTGGGCCAGACGACCGGCCAGGGCACTGGCCAGGGTGCAACCGGAACCGTGATAACTGCCGGGCAAGCGCTGGCAGGTGTAGGTTTCGCGCAAGCCATCGCGGCTGTACAGGCGATTGTGGATTTCGGTTTCGTCACCATGGCCGCCGGTGATCAGCAGGTGTTTGACGAACGGCAGGAGTTTTTCGGCGCACTCGTCCGCGGTGCCTTCGGGCAGTTCGGCGAGGATTCGGGCTTCGGGAAGGTTAGGGGTCGCAATGATCGACAAGGGCAGCAGGCGTTCGCGCATGGCGTAGCCGACTTCGTCCTTGCCCAGGCGTCCGCCGCCGCCGGCGCGCAGCACCGGGTCGCAGACCACCGGCAAGTGTGGGTGCGCCGAAAGCAGTTCGACCACGGTGTCGACCATTTCCAGGGAACCGAGCATGCCCAGTTTGACGGCCGCGACTTCGGAGTCGTTGAGCACGGCATTGGCCTGGGCCAGTACCCACTCACGGTCGAGGACGCGGAAATCAGTGACATTGACGGTGTCTTGCACGGTCAGGGCGGTGACGGCCGGAGCCGCATGGCAACCCTGAGCGAGCAGGGCTTCGATATCTGCCTGCAAGCCGGCGCCACCACTTGGGTCGTGGCCGGAGAGACAGAGGACAACGGGGCGAGAGCTGTAGATATTCATGGTGCGCGAGCTTACCACCAAACAACGTTTTTCGGGTGTAGCGACAGCCAGTCCGGCTGTTCCCTCGCCACGGTGACTCATCAGCCACAAAATGTCTTCTGGTAGCTGCTCTGGAACGCCCGTTCTAGAGCCTTTGTAGGAAAAATTTCAATGGTGTTTAGTGGCCATCAACGGCTATGCTAGAGTGGATCCAAACCAATAACAGGTGATACCGGTTTTACGTCTGCTCAAAAGGAATGGGGGGCTTCCTGACAGAACCGGACAGGCCACGCTGGGGCTTCAATGCACTATTTGCTGATGTTGCTGTTGTGTTTGCCCCTCCTGGCAAACGCCGTCGAGTTCGATGAGTTCACTCAAAGCCTCCCCTTGGGCCGAACCCTGCAGGTCTACGAGGACGCAGGTGGTCAGGCGACCATCGCCGATATCCGTGCGCAAGCGGCGGCCGGCAACTTCAAACCGCACCACAAGGACACGCTCAACGCCGGGTATTCGCGTTCGGTGTTCTGGCTGAAAATCGACCTGCATTACCGTCCGGCCAATCCGGCGGCGCAACGGACCTGGCTGCTGGAGCTGGCCTATCCGCCCCTCGATCATCTCGATCTCTATTTGCCTGATGCGGCTGGCAGCTATCAGTTGCTCAGGCAGACCGGCGATGCCTTGCCGTTCGCCAGCCGCGAGGTTCGTCAGAACAACTATTTGTTCGATCTGACGTTCAAGCCTGACCAGGCCGAAACCCTGTTCTTGCGACTGCAAAGCGAAGGCTCGATCCAGGCACCGGTAACCTTGTGGTCGAGCACGGCCTACCTCGAAGAGCAGCCCGTGCGCCTCTACGTACTGGGGTTGATCTACGGCGTGCTGTTGGGGATGCTGGTCTACAACCTGTTCATCTACCTCAGCGTGCGCGACACGAGTTACCTCTACTACATCTTCTATATCGCCTCGTTCGGCTTGTATCAGCTGTCGGTAAACGGGGCGGCCGTGCAGTATTTCTGGCCGGACAACCCCTGGTGGGCCAACGCCGCGACGCCGTTTTTCATCGGCTGCGCAGGGCTGTTCGGCAGTCAATTCGCCCGCCGTTTCCTGCAAATGGCGACCCACAGTCGCTGGCTCGACCGTTTGTTGCTGGCGTTGGTTGTCTTTAGTGCGCTGGTCGTAGGCTTGTCGTTGATGACCAGTTACGCCCTGGCCTTGCGCCTGGCCACGGCGCTGGCGCTGACGTTCACCGTGGTGATTTTTGCCGCCGGGATCTTCGCCTGGCTGCGGGGCCTGCGCGTCGCGCGGTATTTCATAATTGCCTGGTCGGCGTTTTTGCTCGGCGGCATCGTCAATACACTGATGGTGCTGGGGTACCTGCCGAACGTGTTCCTGACCATGTATTCCAGCCAGATCGGCTCGGCCATCGAAGTGGCGTTGCTGTCCCTGGCGCTGGCCGACCGCATCAACGACATGCGCGAGCAGCAGGCGCAAACCCTGTTCGACGCCAGCCAGAAGCTTGAGGTTCTCAACCAGCAACTGGCTCGCAGTAACAAGCTCAAGGACGAATTCCTTGCCACCCTGACCCATGAACTGCGCACACCGATGAACGGTGTGATCGGTTCGCTGGAACTGATGCAGACGGTCGAAATGGACCCTGAGCTGGAGCAGTATCAGCAGACGGCTTCGGGCTCGGCGCGGGACATGATGCGCATGGTCAACGGCATCCTCACCCTCACCGAATTGCAGGCCGGCAAACTCAAGGCCTCGGCCGAAACCTTCAGCTTGCGCGGCATGGTCGAGGCACTGCACACCCAGTTCGAAGGCAATGCATCGGGCAAGTCGCTGGACTTCAAGGTCGATGTCGCGCCAGGTGTGCCGGATCGCTTGTACGGCGACAACGTCAAGATCGCCCAGTGCCTGGAATGTCTGCTGGATAACGCCATCAAGTTCACCCGGGTCGGCGGTCTGGCCTTGCGGGTGACCGGCAAGGCCGTTGAGCCCGACCGGCTGGCATTGACCTTTGCGGTGATCGACACGGGCATTGGCTTCACCGATTTGGGGGAGGCCACGATGTATCAGCGGTTCTTCCAGCTTGATGGCTCGATGACCCGTGAATACGGTGGCCTGGGTGTTGGTCTGGCGATTTGCCGACAGTTGGTCGAATTGCTGGGTGGACGCCTGACTCATCGCACCGAGCCTGGGCGCGGCAGCCGGTTTCAGCTTGATGTGGAAGTCGGGCTGCCGGTGGTCGAGCGCCCGGTGACGCCGTTGATGACCCGCGACTTTTCGCGCCTGCGCTTGCCTCAGGATTGTGCCGTGCTGTTGGTGGATGACAACGGCGTCAGCCAGTTGGTGATGCGCGGCATGTTGCTCAAGCTGGGGTTTCGCGTGCGTACGGCCGACAGTGCCGATGTTGCGCTCGATCTCTTGCAGCGCGAAGTGTTTGACGCGGTGCTGCTCGATTGTCAGGTGCCGCTTCAGGACGGTGGGTCGGTGTGCTGCCAGATCCGTGCGTTGCCGGGTTATGCCGAACTGCCGCTGTTCATGATCGCCCTGGGCGGTGACCGTGAGCGCTGCCCGACCGGCGCAGTGATTGATCACTTGAGCAAGCCGGTAAAATTCGAGGACTTGCAGGCCGCGCTCTACCGCCGTGTGCTTTGCCCGCAACAGGGCGAAAGTGCCGACAGTTAGGCGGATATGACACTTTGAACGGTCGAGGGGCGGTGCTTAACTGAAGTCCCTTGGCCGACCAAAGGAGCCCAGTCATGAACCTGCATCAGTTCGCCGAAACCCACGAAGTCACCAATCAGCCACCGTCCCTGGACGGCGCCAACCTGTACCGCATCGACTTGCCGTTGCAGGAATGGTCGCGGCGCTTCGGGGCCGGTTGGGCCGAAGCGCAGATCGACGCCTACGGCGCGCTGGCCGGTGGCCCGTTGATGGAAGCCGGGTTCCTGGCCAATCAGAACAAGCCGGTATTCAACAGCCATGACCGCTTCGGTCATCGCATCGATCTGGTGGAGTTTCATCCGGCCTATCACCAATTGATGCGCACGGCGGTCGAGCACGGCCTGACCTCGCGGCCCTGGGCGCACCCGCAGGACGGAGCCCATGTCGCCCGCGCTTGCATGTCGTATCTGCACAGCCAGGCAGAAGCCGGCAGTGGTTGCCCGTTGACCATGACCTTCGCCAGCGTTCCGGCCATGCGTCTGCAACCGGACCTGGCCGAGAAGTGGCTACCGAAAATCCTCGCCACCGAATACGACCCGCGCAACGTCGGCGTGGCCCACAAGGCCGGGGTCACCATCGGCATGGCCATGACCGAGAAGCAGGGCGGCACCGATGTGCGGGCCAATACCACCAAGGCGTATCCGGTCGGTGCCAGTGGTCCGGGCCAGGCTTATGAGTTGGTGGGGCACAAGTGGTTTTGCTCGGCGCCAATGTGCGACGCCTTCCTGACCCTGGCGCAGACCGACAAGGGCCTGACCTGTTTCCTGTTGCCGCGCCATCGTCCGGACGACACGCGCAATCAGTTCTATATCCAGCGCCTGAAGAACAAGCTCGGCAATTGCTCCAACGCTTCCAGCGAAGTGGAGTTCCGTGGCGCACTGGCGTGGATGATCGGTGAAGAGGGCCGTGGCGTTCCGACGATCATCGAGATGGTCGCCATGACCCGCTTCGATTGCATGGTCGGTTCCAGTGCGCTGATGCGTCAGGCGCTGACTCAGGCCAGCCATCACTGCGCTCACCGTTCGGTTGGCGGCAAACTGCTCAGCGAGCAGCCATTGATGCAGAACGTGCTGGCGGATCTGGCGCTGGAAAGCGAAGCCGCCCTGGCCTTGAGCCTGCGCATGGGGCGGGCGCTGGATCATCTGGACGATTCGCAGGAAGCCAGATTCGCCCGACTGGTGACGGCCGTGGGCAAGTACTGGATCTGCAAGCGGGCGCCGGCCATGATCAACGAAGCGGCCGAATGCATGGGCGGCGCGGGTTATGTCGAAGACAGCATCCTGCCGCGGCTGTACCGCGAGGCGCCGGTGAATTCGACGTGGGAGGGTTCTGGCAACGTGCAGTGCCTTGACGTGCTGCGTGCCCTGTCGAAAGAACCGGGTGTGCTCGACGCGCTGTTCAGCGAGTTGGGCGATGGCCATGGCGACAAGCGCCTGGCGGCGCACATCCATCAGTTGCAGGCGGCGTTCAAGGACACCAGTGACATTCAGTACCGCGCCCGGCAGTTGACCGAGGACATTGCGTTGGGGTTGCAGGCCAAATTGTTGCTGGAAGCCGGGAACGAGGTGGTCAGTGATGCCTTCATTGCCAGTCGTCTGGATGGCGGCGGCAGAGTGTACGGCGCGTTACCACGAGGCCTGGACGTGGAAGCGATTGTCGCCCGTTCGACTCCGCAGGGCTTCTGATCACCATCGGGCCTCATGTGGGAGCGGGCTTGCTCGCGAATGCGGTTTCACATTCAACATTGATGCGGCTGACAGACCGCTTTCGCGAGCAAGCCCGCTCCCACAGATGTTCTCTATGCACATCGCCAACATGCCACTGTTCCCGTGAAGCGACGATGCAGGCAAGATGAAGGTCTGCAAGTCAGAACACAGGATGCTGATCGTGACCGAAGCTTTTATTGTCGTTCAAACCGCCGAGCAAGCCGTGGATCGGCTTGCACTCTTGCACAATCGTGCAACCACCGCGCTGAGTCAGGCGCTCAAGCGTTACCTCAAGGACCGTGTCGAACCGGACGCCGAGCAGCGGGCGCTGTTCCGTTATCCCGAGCTGCGCCTGACCTACCATTGCCAGGGCGAAGTCCCGCAGACCACCCGTGCCTATGCCAAGGTCCAGCTGCCAGGCACCTACAGCGTCACCGTCACCCATCCATCGGCTTTCCGTAAATACCTGCTGGAACAGCTGGTGCCGCTGATGCACGACTTCACCGTGACCGTGGAAGTCGGGGTCAGCGAGCAGAACATCCCGTATCCGTATGTGGTCGAGCAGGGCGATGAGCTGGCGGGTTCCGGCGTCACCGCTGCCGTGCTGGCGCGGGTGTTCCCGAGTACCGACCTGTCGGCCGCGACCGATGGCATTGCCGACGGTTTGTACGACTGGGAAAACACCGATCCGCTGCCACTGGCCCTGTTCGATGCCGCACGGGTGGATTTCTCCCTGCGTCGACTGGTGCATTACACCGGCAGTGACTGGCGGCATGTGCAGCCGTGGATTCTGCTGACCAACTATCACCGCTATGTCGACCAGTTCATCGTCCATGGCCTGGAACAACTGCGTAAAGACCCGCGCTTCGTGCGCATGGTACTGCCGGGTAACGTGATCATCGAAAAGAGCATGGATCACGGCGAAGCCTCGGCGATTGCCGCCGGCGTGGTCTGGCACCGTTATCAGATGCCGGCCTATCACCTGA
The DNA here is from genome assembly GCF_047304225.1 of Pseudomonas sp. Pseusp3. Lineage (NCBI taxonomy): Bacteria > Pseudomonadati > Pseudomonadota > Gammaproteobacteria > Pseudomonadales > Pseudomonadaceae > Pseudomonas > Pseudomonas sp. Pseusp3. Next base: position 9,048 of record NZ_JBGLYV010000027.1, read on the forward strand.
TCGCCAGTGACGGCCACGGTGTGACCCTGGTCAACATTGGCGTCGGCCCATCCAACGCCAAGAACATCACCGACCACCTGGCCGTTCTGCGCCCGCATTGCTGGCTGATGATCGGTCACTGCGGCGGCCTGCGTCAGTCGCAAACCATCGGCGACTACGTGCTGGCTCACGCCTACATGCGCCGCGACGGGATTCTCGACCGGGTGGTGCCGCCGAACATTCCGATTCCGGCCCTGGCCGAAGTGCAGCTGGCGCTTCAGCAAGCGGCAGCGAACATTACCGGCGAGAAGGGCGACGAACTGAAGAAGCGCCTGCGCACCGGAACGGTGCTGACCTACGACGACCGTAACTGGGAGCTGCGCTGGGCGCAGGAACGACCGCTGATCAACCTGTCCCGCGCCGTGGCGGTGGACATGGAAAGCGGCACCATCGCCGCCCAGGGTTATCGTTTGCGGGTGCCGTACGGCACGTTGTTGTGCGTATCGGACAAACCGCTGCACAGCGAAATCAAGTTACCGGGCTCGGCGAACGCCTTCTATGAGCGCGCGGTCAGCCAGCACTTGAAGATCGGTATCGAGGCGGTGGATCTGTTGCGTACCGAACTCAACTCACTGCACTCGCGCAAACTGCGCAGCTTCGACGAGCCGCCGTTCCGCTGATTTGTCGATGGTCATTTAGCGGTCGGGGCACTAGCATTGTCAGCCCTGACCGTTAGATGTTCACATTCACCATGTCCCGTCCGCCACGCCCCGTTTCTCGCCGCCCTGGCGCGAAGCCATCCCCATCGGCCCAGCGCCGTGTCGCCAAGGCGCCACCGGCCGAGCCAAAACTGATCCTGTTCAACAAGCCGTTCGATGTGCTGACGCAATTCAGTGACGGCGAAGGGCGCGCGACCCTCAAGGATTACATCGATGTACCGGGCATCTATCCGGCCGGCCGGCTGGACCGCGACAGCGAAGGCTTGTTGCTGCTGACCAATGACGGCCAGCTTCAGGCGCGGATCGCCGACCCGAAACACAAACTGGCCAAGACCTATTGGGTACAGGTCGAGGGAGAGCCGGACGCCGGGCAATTGCAGCGCTTGCGTGACGGGGTTCAATTGAATGACGGCATGACCTTGCCCGCCGAGGCGCGACAACTGGACGAGCCCGATCTGTGGCCGCGCAATCCGCCGGTGCGTTTTCGTAAAAGCGTGCCGACCAGTTGGCTGGAGTTGGTGATTCGCGAAGGGCGCAACCGGCAGGTTCGGCGCATGACGGCTGCGGTCGGATTGCCGACGTTGCGCCTGGTACGGGTCAGAATCGGTGACTGGACGATCGAAGGGCTCGATCAGGGGCAGTGGAAAGAAGTGCCGGCGCGCTTATAAAGTGCCGGACTCGATCAGGCCGATCACCACACTTTTGATCACGAAGGCAGCAACACCCAGGCCCAGCACGAAGAACAGGATGAACGAGCCAAAGCGCCCGGCCTTGGACTTCTTCGCCAGATCCCAGACGATGAAACCCATGAAAATGATCAGGATCGTGACCAGTCCGGTCATCATCCACTCTTCGAATACTGCAGGATCCATCGAACATCTCCGGCACAGGCGAGGCTAAAAGGGCGCGGCGAGTATACGCCGCACTGGCTTCGCGCAGTATTGACCTGCGTCGGTGTGTCGCAGTCATTCGTCGCCTGTGCCGGCCTCTTCGCGAGCAAGCCCGCTCCCACAGGGGATTGCATTCCAATGTGGGAACGAGCTTGCTCGCGATGGCGTCCTCAGCTACGCAGATGAGTCAAAGGCAGTTCGGTGCTATTCAAAACCTGATTCAGCACAAAACTCGAGCGCACGCTGGTCACCCCTTCAATCCGGGTCAGATGCCCCAGCAGCAGTTTCTGGTAGTGATCCATGTCCGGCACCACGACCTTGAGTTGATAGTCGGCATCCATCCCGGTCACCAGGCTGCATTCGAGCACCTGGGGCAAGGTGCGGATGGCTGCTTCGAAGTTTTCGAAACGCTCCGGCGTGTGACGGTCCATGCCGATCAGTACATAGGCCGTCAGGCTCAGGCCGAGCATTTTGCGGTCGAGCAGGGCGACCTGACGGGAAATGTAGCCGTCGTCTTCCAGTTGCTTGACCCGCCGCGAGCACGGCGAAGGCGACAGGCCGATGCGCTCGGCCAGCTCTTGGTTGGAGATGCGTGCGTCGCGTTGCAATTCCGCCAGAATACTCAGGTCGTATCGGTCGAGCTTGCTCATCAAACGGTCCTTTGTCGTAACTATTGCTGAGGATTATGTATCTTGGGTTAAAAATTGCGCAAGTGATGTTTAATCAAGCAATCTTCGCAATCCTCTGCTGACGCTCCCGGCCTATTCTTATCACCAGAATCACTGCTCGGACAAACAGTCCAGTGCGGCTCGCCCAATCAGGCCCGCCGCGGTCGCCACCCCCACCGGGGATGTGCCGGCCCCCGAGCTGCACACTGTCCAGAAGACGGCGTGAGGTGAGCCGACGCCAAAAGCGTCGAGCCAGGACGAAGTTCTCCAAGGGGAGGCCGACGGGTCTCCCCTTTTTCTTGCGTACAATTTACTGCCGTGAATTGACGCCCGGCCCTCAATAAATAAGTTGCGTGACTGATAACCTCTAGCAGAACCGGCCCGTGCTTTCCCAGTCTTATGTACAGGCCCTAACCCGCAATGAGGAAAAGCATGAAAGCGCGCATCTGGCGTTTGGCCGGTGTTGGTTTGCTGTGTGTCAGTGTCACTGCGCAAACGATGGCCGATGAGCCGCAAAACCATGGCCGTGATGGCGGGCAGCACGGCCAGGAAGGGCATCAGGGTGGTAATCAGGGCCATGGTGGCAACGACCAGCCGCGTCCGCAAAACAGCCAGCCGCAGAACCAGCCCCGTGCGCAGAACAACGACAATCGTCAGTCCGAGCGCAACGGCCAGAATCAACATCAGGACAATGCCCAGTGGCAGAAACATCCGGCACCGGATTTCAACAGCCCGGTTCGCTCGCCGCCGCCACCACCGCAGTTGCCGGCCAATGACTTTCCGATCCAGCCCCGCCCCGACACCGTGCGCCAGACCCAGCAGCCGCAGCGTGGTTACTACCAGGACCAGCCGCACCGCAACGATTACAACCAGCGCTGGGGCGGCTACATGGGTGCACCGACCAATTACAATACCTGGCAGGGTCGCCCTGACGGGCGCAGTAACGGCTGGGGACCCGGGCCAAGGTATCGCCCTGGCCAGGTGATCGACCGCTTCCCCGAGCGTAATTACCGCGTGCCTTACCGTGGCATGGATTATTACTATTCCGGCGGTTACTGGTATCGCCCGCTTGGCCCGCGCTATGAGGTGGTGCAGCCACCGCGCGGGATTCGTGTTCGCTACCTGCCCGATTATGCCCAGCAGGTGTGGATCGCCGGGACGCTGTTTTTCCTTGCGGCCGGTTCATATTACGCCTACCAGGAAAGCACTCAGGATTACGAGGTGGTCGAGCCGCCGATTGGCCAGGCGCAATCGCAACCAACAGCCGCCAGCAATAGTTATGACGTGGAGGCGTATCCGGCCAACGGCCAGTCGCCGGAGCAGGTCAGCCGGGATGGCTACGAGTGTTATCAATACGCGGTACAGCAGAGTGGTTTCGATCCACGAACCGCCACCTACCAGCCAGACCCGTCGGTGGTGCAAGCCTACCGACAGGCCCAGGGCAGTTGCCTGAGCAGTCGCGGTTATCAGGTCAATTACTGAGCCCGGGCGGCTTTCACCACTTCCTTCGGGTCGGCGTGCACCAGCACCTCGGCTCGCGGGTAAGCGCTGTGAATGGCCGCGGCCGCCTGATCGCTGATGCCGTGGGCGACTGACAGCGTCAGCTCCCCCGGCAACTCCAGATGCAACTGTACAAACCACTGGTTGCCGGAGATCCGTGTACGCAGGTCATGCGCACCCAACACGCCGGGTACGCTGCACGCCAGCTCCAGCATGTGCTGGCTGACATCCGGTGGCAGCTCTTCATCCATCAACACCGCAAAGCTCTCCCGGGCGATCTGCACCGCGCTCCACAAGATATAAACGGCGATTCCCAGGCCAAACCAGGCGTCGACCTGATGCCAGCCAAACCCGGCCAGTATCAGCGCCAGCAGAATGCTGCCGTTGAGCAACAGGTCCGAACGGTAATGCAGCGAGTCGGCCCGCACGGCGTTGGAGCCCGTGGCCTTGATCACCCGATGTTGCAGCATCAGCAAGGCCAGGGTCAGGGCGAGCGAGAACACAATTACACCGATACTGATCCAAGGCGCGCCGACCGGTTCGGGATGTTTCAGCCGATCGTAGGCCTGTAGCGCAATCAGTATCGCACTGCCGCCAATGAACAGTGCCTGGGCCATGCCCGCCAATGACTCGGCCTTGCCGTGCCCGTAGCGATGATCATCGTCGGCGGGGCGCAGGGCGTAATGCACCGCCAGCAGGTTGAGCAACGACGTGACGCCGTCGAGTGCCGAGTCGGTGAGCCCGGCGAGCATGCTCACCGAGCCGCTCAACCACCAGGCGATGGCTTTGGCGACGATCAATGTGCATGCCACCGCCACCGAGGCACGGGTCGCCAGCCGCAGCAGGTTGGCGTGTTCGGAGCTGGAGGTCATAGGGGCAATCGTTCCTTGAAGAGTCCTTTTGTGCGCAGGGATTACGCGGCCGGTTGCAGGCCGAACATCGCCAGTTGCTGGGCGCTGCCTTTGCTCTGGATCAGGCGTGGATCGTCCAGCGGGAAGCTGCGGCCCAGCTCGCTTTCCAGAATAGTCTGCAACTTGCGGTTATCGACTTTGCCGTCGGGGCCGATGGCGTCCTTGAGTTTTTGCGGGTCGACCTGCGCGGTCTTGCCCGGTTCGAAATAAATCGCGCCGGTGGCGAAGTCCACGGCAAACGCGATCAGGCCGGGGATGATGTAGAACAGCAGGCCAACGGCGTCGAGCGCGGCAATGGCCGGGTCGATCTTGCCTTCGATCTGGCCACGGCGATCGGGATAGAAGATCGAACCGCAGGCTGTCACTTGAGTCAGCAAGGTTGCGACCAGAACACCGCCAATCAGGCGAAAGGGAGCACGCATATGAAATCTCCTGGGTAATCTCGAAACGAAACGTCGTCTGTATGAATTAAGACCCTGACGAACGCCTTGCAGTTCGCCGTTATACTCGCGCTGGCAGGGCGTGCCCACAGTAAATTGCGGCCGCGTCTCACCCCTACAGAGATAGTTGAGGATGGACGTTGTTTTTTTCAGTTCAACAACGCGTAACGGCTGACAGTTGTAATCGGGGTTCGGCCCTCCGGGCTGAAGCTGTGGACGCGCCATGCTGCGTTGCGGAACTTGGTAAGGAAACGACCCTTACCTGCGTCCCGCGCCTTGCCTGGCACGCCCACAGCTTCAACGCGACTCGCAATTTACTGTGGGCACGCCCTGGGGAGCCAGCATGATTTCTTTGCCGATCGATGAAGTTTTACCCGCCCTGCGTGAAGCCCTCGCTACACGTCACGAAGCCGTGCTCGAAGCACCGCCCGGCGCCGGTAAGACCACCCGCGTGCCTTTGGCCTTGCTCAACGAGCCGTGGCTGGCCGGGCAGACCATCCTGATGCTCGAACCCCGCCGGTTGGCCGCGCGGGCAGCGGCGGAGCGACTGGCCAGTGAGCTGGGGGAGAAGGTCGGCGAAACCGTGGGTTATCGCATTCGGCTCGACAGCAAGGTCGGCCCCAATACCCGTATCGAAGTGGTCACCGAGGGTATCCTCACCCGGCGCCTGCAGGACGACCCGGCGCTGGAAGGCGTGGGCCTGCTGATCTTCGATGAGTTTCACGAGCGTAGTCTCGATGCCGATCTGGCTCTGGCCCTGAGCCTCAATGGCCGTGAACTGTTTCGTGATGACCAACCACTGAAAGTCCTGCTGATGTCCGCGACTCTGGAAGGCGAGCGCCTCGCCGGGTTGCTCGACGATGCGCCAATCCTGCGCAGCGAAGGGCGCATGTTCCCGGTGGCAATGCGTTGGGGGCGGCCGTTCCAGGCCGGTGAATTCATCGAGCCGCGTCTGGTGCAGACCATCCTTGAAGCCTTGAACGACGAGACCGGCAGTGTGTTGGTGTTCCTGCCGGGGCAGGCGGAAATCCGGCGCGTGCATCAGCAACTGGCCGATGCGCTGGGCGATAACCCACAGGTTCTGTTGTGTCCGTTGCACGGTGAACTGGACCTGACGGCGCAACGGGCGGCAATCGATCCGGCACCGGCGGGCAAACGCAAAGTGGTACTGGCCACCAACATCGCCGAGACCAGCCTGACCATCAATGGCGTACGAGTGGTGATCGATGCCGGGCTGGCGCGGGTGCCGCGTTTCGACCCCGGCAGCGGCATGACCCGCCTCGACACCCAGCGCATTTCCAAGGCCAGTGCCACCCAGCGCGCGGGCCGGGCCGGGCGCCTGGAGCCCGGCGTGTGTTATCGCTTGTGGTCCCAGGATCAGCACGAGCAACTGGCGGCCTATGGCACCGCGGAAATCCTTTCGGCGGACCTCGCCGGGCTGGCCTTGCAACTGGGGCGCTGGGGCGTGACGCCCGGGCAACTGGTGTGGCTCGACGTACCGCCGGCCGCCGCTTATGCACAGGCCCAGGATCTGCTCGAACGCCTGGGCGCACTGGAGGGCGAAGCGCTGACCCGTCACGGTCAAGCCATGGCTGAACTGCCGGCGCATCCGCGCATCGCGCATTTGCTGTTGCGCGGCCAGGCGCTGGGGCTGGCGGACATGGCCTGCGACGTCGCGGCGCTGCTCGGTGAGCGCGATATCCTGCGCGGCGCCGGGGCGGACCTGCACAGCCGACTGGTGCTGCTGTCTGGCGAAGAACGTGCTGCACGCGGTGCCCAGGGCGGCGTGCAGCGCGCACGGCAACTGGCGCGGCAGTACCGTGGTTATCTGCGGGGTAAAGCATCGGAACCGGTCAGCGATCCCGAGCATCCGCGCTGGTTGGGTGCGCTACTGGCGCTGGCCTATCCCGACCGGGTCGCCCAACAACGCCGTGCCGGTGGTGCAGAGTATCGCCTGGCCAACGGTCGCGCAGCCTTGTTCGCCGAGGCGGACAGCCTGATGAAGCAAGCGTGGCTGGTGATCGCCGATCTGGGCAGTCGTCAGGGCCAGCGCGAAGAGCGGATTTATCTGGCGACGGACTTCGATCCGGCGTTGTTCGATTCGGTACTGGCCGAGCAGGTGCGCTGCGTCGATCAACTGGATTGGGATGAGCGTGAAGGCGTGCTGCGGGCCGAGCGTCAGCGTAAGGTTGGCGAGTTGATCCTCAGTCGTGAACCGCTCACCGGCCTCGACGAAAGCGCGCGCAGCCAGGCGCTGGTGAATCTGGTGCGGCGCAAGGGGCTGGAGCTGTTGCCGTGGACGCCGGAGCTGCGTCAGTGGCAGGCGCGGGTCGCGTTGTTGCGGCAACTGGACCTTGCCGGCAAGGGCGAGAGCGAGTGGCCGGATGTCAGCGACGGCGCGTTGCTCAAAAGCCTGGAGCACTGGCTGATGCCGTATCTGGGCAAGGTTTCCCGGCTCAGTCACTTCGCCAATCTGGACCTGTCGAGCATCGTCCACAACTTGCTGCCATGGCCGCTGCCGCAGCGGCTGGACGAGCTGGCGCCGCATCATTTGAGCGTGCCGTCGGGGTCGTCGATTCGTCTGGACTACAGCGAACAGCCGCCGATTCTCGCGGTGCGTTTGCAGGAGCTGTTCGGCCTGGCCGAGACCCCGCGCATTGCCGGGGGCCGGCAAGTGGTCAAGCTGCATCTGTTGTCCCCGGCGCGGCGGCCAGTGCAGGTGACCCAGGATCTGGCCAACTTCTGGCGCAGCACCTACGCCGAGGTGAAGAAGGATCTGAAGGGGCGGTATCCGAAGCATTACTGGCCGGATGATCCGCTGGTGGCCGAAGCGACTGCGCGGATCAAACCGCGTAAATAATCGCTAAGGCAATTAATGCGGTTTTTCGGATTTGGCGGTCAGTTGTTCGCGGCAGTAATCCGCAAACAACTGCGCCGGCTTGGTCAGTTGCCCGCGTTTGAGCCACGCCGCCACCAGTCCCGAACCGGTGACGTCTTCGGCGATGTCCACGCACACCACTTTCTGTCCGTCGTAGGTGCATTCCGAATGCGGTTTGGTCACCAGGATCGAGAAACCGAAGCCTTGTCCGACCATGCCGCGCACCATCTCGATCGATGGAGAGCTGAAGGCGATGCGTGGGGTCAGTCCCAGCTCTTCGAACAGGCTGACGAAGTAGGTCCGGCTCGGCTGCACGTCCAGAAGAATCATCGGCTCCAGGCACAGGTCCCGCAGCGACACTTGCGCCTGCTGGGCGAAGCGGTGATCTGCCGGCAGCAATGCGTAAGGCCGTTGCGCGGGCATCAGCGGTTCGGTCTCGATGGTGCCGTCGAGGTCGTGCTCGTAGAGGATCGCCAGATCGAAGGCGCCGGAGGTCAGGCCCTGCACCAGCTCTTGCTGCTCGCCGTCGCGGATGCGGATTTCCACCCCCGGGTACAACGCCGAAAACCCGGCGATCAATTGCGGCAGGTACAGCGGTGCGACGGTTTCGAAACAGCCGATATCGATCTGTCCGGACACCACATCGTTGTCGGCCAAGGCGTTCTGTTCGAACTCCCTGGCCATGCGCAGCAGTTCCTGGGCCTTGCGGTAAAAACGTGCACCGCTGGGGGTCAACGACACGCCCTGGGCGTGATGGCGGATCAGCAGTTGCACGCCGAAACTGTCTTCCAGCCCTTTGATGGCCGTGGAGATCGACGGCTGGGCGATGTACAGCTTGCGCGAGGCCTCGGCGACGCTGCCACACTCGACGGTGGTGATGAAGTATTTCAGTTGACGCAGATTGTAGGCAGCCACAGCAAACCTCGGGGGAGAACGGATCAGGCATCCTGGCAATTTGCGCGCCACCCCTATCCGCTCGGGCAGCGATTTGTTGTGATTGAACAATAACCACATGCTGCGCCAGAAGGGAGATTGGCTACGTAGTTTTTTCTTGGCCTGCGAACACATTTTTACTGGTTTTCCACCGCTTGGGCCTGAGCGACTATCCAATACACAAGAATGTCCTCTGGAGCATCCGAACGTGTTCGAGCTTGAGTATTGGCAACGCAAAGCCGCTTCCCTGCGGTTTCCCGACCAGGCCGTGATCGATGGCCAGCGCCGTGCGGCGCAGTCGGGGCAGACTTTCGCCGCGATCAACCCCGCCACCGGCCAGTGCCTGGCCAATGTTGCCGCCTGTGGCGAAGACGACGTAAACGCGGCGGTGCGCAATGCACGACAGGTCTTCGAGGCGGGCACCTGGGCTGCGCGCTCACCGACCGAACGCAAGCAAGTGCTGTTGCGCCTGGCTGATTTGATCCTCGATCACCGTGAAGAACTGGCGCTGCTTGACTCGCTGAACATGGGCAAGCCCGTTACGGACGCCTACAACATCGATGTGCCGGGCGCCGCGGGCGTGTTCCGCTGGTACGCCGAGAGCCTCGACAAACTCTACGATCAGGTCGCGCCGAGTGCGCAGAACGTGCTGGCGACCATCACCCGCGAAGCCCTCGGTGTGGTGGCGGCCGTGGTGCCGTGGAATTTCCCCCTGGACATGGCCGCGTGGAAACTCGCCCCGGCTCTGGCTTCGGGCAATTCGGTGATTCTCAAGCCGGCCGAGCAGTCGCCGTTTTCGGCCTTGCGTCTGGCTGAGCTGGCGCTGGAAGCGGGTATTCCTCCTGGTGTACTCAACGTGCTGCCGGGCCTCGGAGAGCAGACTGGCAAGGCCCTGGGCCTGCACCCGGACGTTGATTGCCTGGTGTTCACCGGCTCCACCGAAGTCGGCAAATATTTCATGCAGTACTCGGCCCGGTCGAACCTCAAGCAGGTGTGGCTGGAGTGCGGCGGCAAGAGCGCCAACCTGGTGTTCGCCGATTGTCAGGATCTGGATCTGGCGGCCGAGAAAGCCGCATTCGGCATCTTCTTCAATCAGGGCGAAGTCTGCTCGGCCAACTCGCGGTTACTGGTGCAGCGTTCGATTCATGACGAGTTCGTCGAGCGCCTCAAGGCCCAGGCCGAACGCTGGCAGCCAGGCGATCCGCTGGACCCGTCGAGCGCCGCCGGGGCTATCGTTGACAGCCGGCAGACCGCACGCATCATGAAGTTCATCCAGCAGGCCGAACTGCAAGGTGCGACAAAAGTCTGTGGTGGTCGGCAGTCGATCTTCAATGGCAGCGACAACTTCATTCAGCCGACGATTTTTACCGGCGTGACGCCGGACATGCCGCTGTTTCGCGATGAAGTGTTCGGCCCGGTGCTGGCCGTCACGGCGTTCGATGACGAGGCCCACGCCTTGAAGTTGGCCAACGACAGCGTCTACGGTCTGGCGGCCTCGCTGTGGACCGACGACCTCAACCGCGCTCACCGTGTGGCGCGACAGTTGCGGGCCGGTACGGTGTCGGTCAACAGCGTCGATGCACTGGACGTGACCGTGCCTTTTGGCGGCGGCAAGCAGTCGGGTTTCGGCCGCGACCTGTCCCTGCATTCATTCGATAAATACACCCAGTTGAAGACCACCTGGTTTCAATTGCGCTGATAACAAAACGGAGAACTGGCGATGACCACACCACGTGAAACCCGCGACTACCAGGCCGCCGACGCTGCGCACCACATCCATGCGTTCGTCGATCAGAAAGCCCTCAATGACGAGGGGCCACGGGTGATGGTCCGTGGCGAGCGCCTGCACCTGTGGGACAACGATGGTCGGCGTTACCTCGACGGCATGTCCGGGTTGTGGTGCACCAACCTCGGTTACGGGCGCAAGGACCTGGCGGCCGCGGCGAGCCGGCAGCTGGAACAGCTGCCGTACTACAACATGTTTTTCCACACCACCCACCCGCAGGTGATCGAGCTGTCCGAACTGTTGTTCAGTCTGCTGCCGGGTCACTACAGCCACGCGATCTACACCAACTCCGGCTCTGAAGCCAACGAGGTGTTGATCCGCACGGTGCGTCGTTACTGGCAGGTGCTCGGCAAGCCACAGAAGAAAATCATGATCGGCCGCTGGAACGGTTACCACGGTTCGACCCTGGCCGCGACGGCGCTCGGCGGCATGAAATTCATGCACGAAATGGGCGGCATGATTCCGGACATCGAGCACATCGACGAGCCGTACTTCTTCGCTCACGAGGGCAACCTGACGCCAGCTGAGTTCGGTCTGCGCGCGGCACAGCAACTGGAAGCGAAGATTCTCGAACTGGGCGCGGACAAGGTCGCAGGCTTCATCGCCGAACCGTTCCAGGGTGCCGGCGGCATGATCTTCCCGCCAGAAAGCTACTGGCCGGAAATCCAGCGCATCTGCCGCAAGTACGATGTGCTGCTGTGCGCCGATGAAGTGATCGGTGGCTTCGGTCGTACCGGCGAATGGTTCGCCCACGAGTACTTCGGTTTCGAGCCGGACACCCTGTCCATCGCCAAGGGCCTGACCTCGGGCTACATCCCCATGGGTGGCTTGATCCTGTCGAAAAAAATGGCCTCGGTGCTGGTGGAGCAGGGCGGCGTGTTTGCCCACGGCCTGACCTATTCCGGGCACCCGGTGGCGGCGGCGGTGGCGATTGCCAACCTCAAGGCCCTGCGCGATGAAGGCGTGGTGACGCGGGTCAAGGATGACATCGGCCCGTACCTGCAACAGTGCCTGCGCGAAGTGTTCGGCAAGCACCCGCTGGTGGGCGACATCCAGGGCACGGGCATGGTTGCGGCGCTGCAACTGGCCGAAGACAAAACCAGCCGCAAGCGTTTTGCCAACGAGAACGACATTGCCTGGCGCTGCCGTACGATTGGTTTTGAAGAGGGCGTGATCATTCGCTCGACCCTTGGCCGGATGATCATGGCACCGGCGTTGATTGCCAGCCGTGAAGAGATTGACGAACTGATCGCCAAGACCTTGAAAGCGGTGGATCGTACGGCGCAGGAATACGGCCGGATTTGATCTTGTAGCGTTCTCTTGGGCCTCTTCGCGAGCAAGCCCGCTCCCACACTGGATCTGTGTCGATCACAAATCCCCTGTGGGAGCGGGCTTGCTCGCGAATGCGATGCCCCATTCAATACATTCCTAACCTCTTGCACCCACCTCGGGCATCCCCGCCCGCAGCGCCCGTTGGCAATGCGCGCTAACGAGTTTTTTCATCGTTCGCATCCACATATTTCCTCATTTTCCTAATCCCGCCCTTGGGCCAACATCGATCTCGCCAGCCAGCCCAGTGCTGCATGCCGAAAGGTCCACCAGAGACCACAGGCCGGGCCGCTGGCCGTACTGCCCATGACAAAACTAAATCAACAGCTTTGGGAGTGCTCCATGATCAAGTCCTTGCTTACGCGCGTTGCCCATCCACTGGCGGTCACCGCCATCGCCGCGACGGTCGCCACCAGCGCCCAGGCCGGCACCCTGTCCATCGGTCATACCACCTGGGTCGGCTACGGCACCCTGTACCTGGCCCAGGACCTTGGCTACTTCAAGGAAAACGGTTTGACCGTCGAGTTGCCGGTGGTCGAAGAAGCGGCGATGTACATGGCCGCACAAGCTTCCGGCGAGTTGTCCGGCTCGGCGTCGACCATCGACGAGGTGCTCAAGTACCGTCCGCAATTCTGCTTCAAGGCCGTGGCCGCACTGGACGACAGCCATGGTGGCGACGGCGTGCTGGTGGGCAAGGACGTCAAGAGCCTGCAGGAGCTCAAAGGCCAGGCCGTGGCGGTGAACGAAGGCTCGACCTCGCAGTTCTGGTTGTCGTATCTGCTGAAAAAGAACGGCATGAAAATGAGCGACATCACCGTGCAGAACATGACCGCCGACGATGCCGCCACCGCGTTCATCGCCGGTCGCGTACCCGCCGCCGTGACCTGGGAGCCGCACCTGTCGATGGTTCGCGACAAGCAGCAGGGCAGGGTGCTGATCGACAGCAGCAGCACACCGGGAGTGATCGTCGACGTGGTCGCACTGAACTGCACCGTCATCGAAAAACAGCCGGAAGACGTCAAGGCACTGGTGGCCGGTTTGTACAAAGCCGTGCAGTACACCAAGGATCATCCGAAGGAAGCCTACAAGATCATGGCCAAGGGCGTTGGTGGTTACCTGGCCGATCCGAAGGAGCTCGAAGCGGCTGCCCAGGGCGTGCGTTTCTATGACCAGGCCATGAGCGAAAAACTGCTGGGGGCGCCGGGCAAACCGGGTGACAGCGCACCGCTGATCAAACTGGCCAACGAGACCGCCAGTGAGCTGCAAGGCAAACCCTACAACGTCAGCAATGACGACCTGATCGACAACCGTTTCGTTACCCCGCTCTAGGAGGCTGCATGTTCAAGCGCAATTCATGGCTGAGCCGCTGCATCACGCCCAAGACCGGTTTGCCGGTCTCGGTGATCTGGAGCGCGAGCGGGTTGGCCTGGGTGCTGTTGGTCGGCCTGTGGGCCGGGTTGTCCTACGGCGGCGTGGTGCCGGGCATGTTCCTGCCGACGCCGGGCGCGGTGGTCGAGGCCGCCGTGCGCCTGAGCCGCGACGGCACCCTCGGTCAGCACGTGTGGGCCAGCGTCGAAGTGGTGATGGTCGGGTTCATTGTGTCGTCCCTGGTGGCGGTGCCGCTGGGTTTGCTGATGGGCAGCTTTCGCATCGTCCAGGCCTTCCTTGAGCCGTTGGTGAATTTCATTCGTTACCTGCCGGTAACTTCGTTCGTGCCGCTGTTCATCCTGTGGATCGGTATCGGTCTGGAGCAGCGGGTGTCGGTGATCATTTTCGGCGTGTTCTTCCAGCAACTGGTGATGATCGCGGACGTGTCCAAAGGTATCTCCAAGGACCTGGTCAATGCCTCCTACACCCTCGGTTCGAACCGGCGTGACGCGGTGCTGCATGTGATCGCTCCTGCGTCGCTGCCGGGCGTGCTCGACACCTTGCGGGTGACGATGGGCTGGGCCTGGACTTACCTGGTGGTGGCTGAACTGGTCGCCGCGTCCAGTGGCCTGGGTTACCTGAGCCTCAAGGCCATGCGTGGCTTTCAGGTGGATGTGATTTTCCTGGCCATCGCGATCATCGGCCTGCTGGGCCTGGTCACCGATCAACTGTTCCGTTTCCTACGTCTGAGGATCACCGCATGGGCTCAGTAACCGCCGCCACTCATCGTTTTGTCGCCCCTCAAACCGCCCCGGTGAACGCGCCACGGCTGCAAGTGGACAAGGTCAGCCTGAGTTACAGGAAACCTGATGGCGGAACCTTTACCGCGTTACAGGAGGTGTCGTTCGAGGTGCCGGACCAGCAATTCGCTGTGCTGGTCGGGCCTTCGGGCTGCGGCAAGTCGAGCCTGCTGTACCTCACCGCCGGCCTGGCCGAACCGACCTCGGGCGAGATTTACGTCGGCGGCCAACAGGTGGAAGGCCCCGGTGCGGATCGCGGCATGGTGTTCCAGAGCTACACGCTGTTCCCGTGGCTGACAGTGCGCCAGAACGTCGAGTTCGGCCTCAAGCGGCGCGGCATGCCGGCGGCGCAACGCAAGGACATCGTCGACTACTACGTCAATGAAGTGGGCCTGAGCGGCTTTGCCGACAACTACGCCAAGCAGTTGTCTGGAGGGATGATGCAGCGTGTCGCCATTGCCCGGGCGCTGGCCAATGACCCGCAGATCCTGCTGATGGACGAACCCTTCGGCGCCCTCGACAGCCAGACGCGCCTGCAAATGCAGCAGCTGTTGCTGCGGGTCTGGGGCAACAGCAAGAAGACCGTATTGTTCGTGACCCACGACATCGACGAAGCGATCCTGCTGGGCGACCGGGTGTACGTCATGGGCGCCAGGCCAGGGCGGATCAAGCAGATTCTGGATGTGCCAATTGAACGTCCACGGAACCTGGACATGGTCATGGAGCGTTCATTCATCGAGATGAAGCGCGAGATCTTCGGGTTGCTGCATGATGATCTGGAGGAAGTGCATTAGGGCTGATTGCGGGTCTGACACCCTCCCTGTGGGAGCGGGCTTGCTCGCGAAAGCGGTATAGCAAACAACATTGATGTTGGGTGTACTGGCCTCTTCGCGAGCAAGCCCGCTCCCACAGATATTGCGTTTATCTGGAGCCGGCGCTACGGCGCAACCGGCAACAGAAACCGGGCAATCACCGGCAGGTGATCGGAGATGCGCAACGTATCGTCCTGCCGCACCATCGCCTCCATCCGTTTGATCCGCGGGCTGTAGAACAGGTAGTCAACGGTCCGGTCCGGGCCGCTCAGCCCGGTGTCGTTCGGGTAATGCGTCAGCCAGCGTTCGCGATCGATACCACTGGCTTCGTTGTTGGTCGGGATCATCGGGTACTTGTCCCACAGGATGTGCAACGGGCTGTCGGCGGAGAAGGGCGTGCGTTGCGCATCGGGCAGGCGTCGATATTGGCCGATTGGCAACAGGTTGAAATCTCCGCCGATAAGCCACGGCGTGCCACGGCTTTCGAATTTATCGAGGGCCCTGGTCACGGCGTTGACCTGGTTTTGCAAGGTATTGTCGGCCTGGGTCGCACGGTCCAGATGGGTATTGAGCACCACCATCTGTCCACCGTCACTCAAGGGCAAGTAGCTCACCAGCAAGGCGTTCCTGGGTTTGAATTGGCGGCTGACCGTGTTGCCCGAGGCGACGGGCAGTTGCAGACGTTCGGCATGTTCGATCTGGTAACGGCTCAGGGTCGCCAGTTGCCGACCGACACTGCCGAAGATATGCGGGTTAGGTACGAAGTCTGCCTTCCAGTCGAAGGCGCTGGCGCTGCATGGGTACAGATCGGCGAGCCGTTCTTGCAGCAGTTTGAACTGGTGCTGGTAACTGCTGGCCTTGGCGCCGTCGTCCAGCTCCTGCAACAGCACGATGTCCGGTTGCTCGTCGCGAATCACCCGCGCCACTTCGTCGAGGCTGAAGGCCATGTCTTCCGGTGTGGGGCGTTCGTCGGTACCGGAGGCCAGGTCATTCCAGAACACGTAACGCTTGCCGGCCAGGTACTGGACGTTCCAGGTCATCACCTTCAGCACCTGCCCGGGGACCAGGGTGGGCGCCTGTGCACTGCAACTGACGGGCAACACTTCTTTGGCATCGGGGCGCCAGGTCAGGCTATAGATCATCACGCCGATCAGGCCGATCGCGATCAGCAGGCCCAGCAGGGTGTAGCGCAGTAGACGGGTCATGGCTCGGCTTAATAGCGTTACAAAATTGCTCCCGAGCATACCCGAGAGCGATGGTCGCGCCCAAGGTCAGAGCGAGTTGTCATTGCTCTCGGGCAGCGGGCTGATCAGCATGAACAGACGGAACAGCACCACGCTGGTAAACAGCTGCAGGAAACTGTGGGCGCTGTCGATCAGCAGCGAGATCACCGGGTTCTGCGGTTCGGGGTACGCCGCCAGGGTGACCCCCTTGAGCAGCCACAGCGGCCCCATCACACTCAGAATGCACAGCAGGATGCGCATGAAATGACCGCGGGTCTGGCGCAGGCTTTCCTTCATGGCCGCCAGCGGCGCCAGGCCGCGCAACACCAGCAGGTATTCGCCAAAGGCCAGGGTCACCATCAGGTAGATACCCGGCAGGAAATACAGTGACAGGCCCAGCAGGATCAGCACGGTATTGAGCGCCGTCAGCAGGGCGAAGCGTGGCCACAGGCTCGCCGCCGTTGCCAGCAGGTCGCGGTTGCGCGGCGACTCGCCGCGGCTGCGGGCGTCGAGAAACAGAATCAGCGCGGCGGTGTAGAGCGGATACACCAGCAAGCCGACAATCACGCTGATACCGGGGAAACTGTCCGGCTCCGTGGAGTGGTCGACCACTTGTTGCAGCAGCGCCTCGAGAATCACCAGCGGCAGGCACAACTGCACGATCTGGCCCAGATTGCGCTTGAAGAAATACAGCGAGTCACGCAGGACGTCTAACGGATTCATCGGTTGGTATCGCAGGTTGGAAGCAGTGGCTCACTTTAACCGATGAAACGCTCGAGGACGCAAACGTAAACGATTGGTAAAGGTCATTGAAACATCTTGTTTCAGCCTCCATTAAGGTCGAGCACCTTATCCTCAGTGGAAAAGGACAACGATTTCCCCCGGCAATCTACGAGGTCGCCATGAATAGCGAAGAACAAACCCTGATCGATGGACTGTTTTCCCGGCTGCAACAGGCCGAAACGGACTCAGCCCCGCGCGACGCCCAGGCCGAGGCGCGGATCAAGGAACACCTGACGCGCCAGCCCGCGGCAGGTTATTTCATGACCCAGGCGATTCTGGTGCAAGAGGCGGCGATCAAGAGCCTCGATGAACAGAACAGGCAGCTGACTCAGCAAGTCCAGCAGTTGCAGGCCGAGCTGCAACAGGCCAAGGCTCAGTCGACCCCTGCTCCGGCTCCGGCACCGAGCAGTGGTGGCTTTTTGTCGAGTATTTTTGGTGGCGCTTCCCGTGAACCACAACCGGCACCCACCCAGAGCGCGCCGCCATCGAGCGGTGGCTGGCGTGAGCCGGGGCGCTCGTCGTTCGGCTCGCAAGCCCCGCAGCAGAACTTCGGTGCCCCGCCGCAAAACTTTCCACAACAGGGCTATGCCCCGCAACCGCAGGCTCCGGCAGCGGCTGGCAGCAGTTTCCTCGGTGGTGCGCTGAAAACCGCCGCCGGCGTGGCGGGTGGAGTGATGCTGGCACAAGGCATCAGCAGCCTGTTCCATCACAACCAGCAACCTGAAGTCGTCGAAGTCATCAAGGAAGAGCCGGCCCAGGTCAACGACCAGGGCAACAATGGCTGGGGCGATGACCAGCGCATGGCCGGTAACGACTCCTGGAGCAACGGTCAGGGCGGGTTCAGCGACGCTGACTACAGCGATGACTCGCTCTTCGGTGGCGACGACGATTCCTTCGTCTGACCTGCCATTCGTCCGGAGCGCAACGGCGCTCCGGGGCGATTATTCGCGGAACAATCCTCCGGGCTGGCATACTGGGCGACTTTTCGGGCCTGGTGCCTGATTCAGCCTTTGAGGAATACCGGTGAAAAAAATCGCAGTGTTCGCCGATGTCCAGAACCTCTACTACACCGTGCGTCAGGCTTATGGTTGCCACTTCAACTATGCCGCGCTGTGGGCTGACGTCAGCAAACAGGGCGAGATCGTCGAAGCCTACGCCTACGCCATCGACCGTGGCGACAGCAAACAGCAGCAGTTCCAGCAGATCCTGCGTAACCTCGGTTTCACCGTGAAGCTCAAGCCGTACATCCAGCGCAGCGATGGTTCGGCCAAGGGTGACTGGGACGTGGGCATCACCCTCGACATCATGGATGCCGCCGACCATGTCGATGAAATCGTCCTGGCTTCCGGCGATGGTGATTTCGACATGCTGCTGGAACGCATCATCAGCAAACACGGGGTACAAGCGGTGGCCTACGGCGTGCCGGGCCTGACCGCCAACTCGCTGATCCGCGCCGCCAGCCGCTATGTGCCGATCGAAGGCACGTTGCTGCTCAAGAATTGATTTTTACGGAGTTGAACCAGGTTTGGAACGCATCGCAGTCATCGACTTTGAAACCACCGGGATCTCCCCGAGCAGCAGCTGCCGGGCCACGGAAATTGCCGTGGTGATCCTTGAACGGGGGCGCATCGTCGAGCGTTACCAAAGCCTGATGAACGCCGGCGTGCGCGTCCCGGCCTTCATCGAGCAACTCACCGGCATCAGCAACGCCATGCTGCGCACCGCGCCGTCGGCGGAGCAGGTGATGAACGAGGTCAATGAATTCGTCGGCACCACGCCACTGCTGGCGCACAACGCCGCGTTCGACCAGAAGTTCTGGGACTTTGAACTCGGGCGAATCAAACGCACCCGCTTACAGAACTTTGCCTGCTCGCTGCTCCTGGCCCGCCGCCTGATGCCCGCCGCGCCGAACCACAAACTCGGCACCCTCACCACCTTCGCCAACCTGCCCAACACCGGCAAGGCCCACCGGGCCATGGCCGATGCCGAGATGGCGGCCAACCTGACCACACATCTGGCCGAAGAGCTGCGGCACAAGCACGGCTTGCGCGAGCTGTCCCATGACTTGCTGTGCAAGTTGCAGAAGGTCCCTGCGGCGAAAGTGGGCGAACACCTCAAGCGCTATCGCGGGTTCTAGGAACATCGCAAATCTCCTGTAGGAGCGAGCCTGCTCGCGATGAACCCGAGAACAACACGGGGTGTCAGGTTTCCCGCGTTATCGTTGGCGACCATCGCGAGCAAGCTCGCTCCTACAGGGGGTTACTTGCCATTCCCTTCGATGTGCCCCAACGGCACCCGCTTCTCTATCGCACTCGACAACACAATCGACGTCTTGCTGAACCCGAACGTGGCGATCCGGTTGATCAGCTCTTCCAGCTCCGGCATCGAGCCCACGGCTGCCTGCATGATCACGCAGGGATCGCCGGTCACCCGATGGCATTCGGTCAATTGCGGGATTTTGATAAGGTCGTCATAGGCTTTCTGGTTGCCGTGCTGGTTCAGGCGCAGTTCGATCACACACTGGATCGGCAGGCCGAGTTTGGCCATGTCGACCTTCGCCTGATAGCCGGTGATCACGCCGCTGGCTTCGAGCTTGGCCACGCGCTCGGCCACGGCCGGGGCCGACAGGTTGACCTTGCGCGCGAGATCCGCGTAGGACGCGCGACCGTTTTCCAGCAGGGCGCTGAGCAGCATGCGGTCGTACTTATCCATCGTGGCACTCCTGAAAAATGACGGACTTTCGAAAACACGGTTTATAGCCATGAACTCCGTGTTTTGAAAAGTGTACTGGCGGTTTAAAAAGGTTTTGTAACTTATTTTCCGGCTCCAGCCTTTCTAGAATAGCCGTTCACCTGTTCTGCCTGTGAGTTGCCCCCATGTCCGGCCTACGTCGCTTCCCCTTACCGTTGATCGCTGCCTTTTTCGCCTTGTACGTGATTTGGGGCTCGACTTACCTGGTGATCCGCATCGGCGTGGAATATTGGCCGCCCTTGTTGCTCGCCGGGGTCCGCTTCGTCATTGCCGGGACCTTGATGTACGCCTTCCTGCGCTGGCGCGGGGCGCCGGCGCCGACCTGGGCGCAGTGGAAAGCCGCCGGGATCATCGGCGTATTGTTGCTGGCGTGTGGTAACGGGGCGGTCAGCGTAGCCGAACACACGGGCGTGGCTTCGGGTGTGGCCGCGTTGGCGGTGGCGACGGTGCCGCTGTTTACCTTGCTCTGTGGCTATTTCTGGGGCGCGCGCAATACCCGTCTCGAATGGGCTGGCGTTGCGCTCGGAATGATCGGCATTGTCATGCTCAACCTCGGCTCCAACCTGCAATCGAGCCCGCTGGGCGCAGCCCTGTTGATTTTTGCGGCGGCCACCTGGGCCTTCGGTTCGGTGTGGAGCAAACACTTGCCGTTGCCTCAGGGCGCCATGGCCAGTGCCGTGGAAATGATGGTGGGTGGCGTGGTGTTGCTGATCGGCAGTGCGGTCAGCGGTGAACATATGGACAAGGTTCCGCCAATTGAAGGCTGGGCCGCGCTGGCGTACCTGACCGTGTTCGGTTCGATCATCGCCTTCAACGCCTACATGTACCTGTTGAAACACGTGCGTCCGGCGGCGGCTACCAGTTATGCCTACGTCAACCCGGCGGTGGCGGTGTTGCTGGGGATCGTGTTTGTCGGCGAGACCATTGGCATCGAGGAAGCACTGGCCATGCTGGTGATCATCAGCGCCGTGGTGCTGATTGGCCTGCCGCAGTGGCGTCGTGTACCGGAGCAGCCGGTGACAAAGGTAGTGCCGACGGTAGTGCCGACAGAATCCCGTGTGAATTAGGGTAAACTGCGCGCCATTGCACTCTTGTTTCGCACAACCGCGCTGAATTTTCCTACGGTACTCCCATGACTTTCGCCACCCTTGGCCTGATCGAACCCTTGCTGCGCTCTCTCGAGAAGCTCGGCTACCAGACTCCGACGCCGGTTCAGGCGCAAGCCATTCCGGCGGTGCTGGCCGGTCGCGACCTGATGGCCGCCGCCCAGACCGGCACCGGCAAGACTGCCGGTTTCGCCCTGCCGCTGTTGCAACTGCTGGCCATGGAAGGGCCGAAAGTCACCGCCAATTCGGTCCGCGCGCTGATCCTGGTGCCGACCCGCGAGCTGGCCGAACAGGTTCACGAAGCCGTGCGCCAGTACGCTGAAAACCTGCCGCTGCGTACTTACGCAGTGTACGGCGGTGTCAGCATCAACCCGCAAATGATGAAGCTGCGCAGCGGTGTCGATCTGCTGGTGGCGACCCCGGGCCGCTTGCTCGACCTGTTCCGCCAGAACGCGCTGAAGTTCAACCAGTTGCAAACCCTGGTGCTGGACGAGGCCGACCGCATGCTCGACCTGGGCTTTTCCGAGGAACTGGCGAACATTTACAAGGCGCTGCCGAAGAAACGTCAGACGTTGCTGTTCTCCGCAACCTTCTCCGATGACATCCGCCTGCTGGCCGGTCAGATGCTCAACGATCCGCTGAGCATCGAAGTCAGCCCGCGCAACGTGGCGGCCAACACCGTCAAGCAATGGATCGTGACGGTAGACAAGAAGCGCAAGCCGGAACTGTTCGTGCACCTGATGCGCAAGGGCAAGTGGAAGCAGGTGCTGGTGTTCGCCAAGACCCGCAATGGCGTAGACGCGCTGGTGGAAAAACTCCAGGGGCTGGGCATCAACGCCGACGGCATCCATGGCGACAAACCCCAGGCGACCCGTCAGCGCGCACTCGACCGTTTCAAGGCCAGCGAAGTACAGATTCTGGTCGCCACCGACGTGGCGGCCCGTGGTCTGGACATCGAAGATTTGCCGTTGGTGGTCAACTTCGACTTGCCAATCGTTGCTGAAGACTACATCCACCGCATCGGTCGTACTGGCCGCGCCGGGTCGACGGGCGAGGCGATTTCCCTGGTCTGCGCCGATGAAGTGAATCTGCTGTCGGCCATCGAGATGCTGACCCGTCAGACGCTGAAGCGGCAGAACGAACCGGATTTCGAGCCGGAGCACCGCGTGCCGGACACCGATGCCAGCGGCCAGGTGATCAAGAAGCCGAAAAAACCGAAGAAGCCCAAGGCTTCCGGTGGTGGCGGCGGTAAACGCAATCTCGGTAAGTGGGTGGATAGCGGGGAAGTTGCGCCGGCTGAGCCTTCGATCAAGCCAGTGCGCAAGGTGCCGGTGTTCAATACAGGGCCGCGTAAACGCAAGCCTTGATTAGTTGCGGCGACTGTTAAGCCGCCTTCGCGAGCAAGCCCGCTCCCACACTGGATCTGTGTCGTTCACAAATCCCCTGTGGGAGCGGGCTTGCTCGCGAAGGGCGTGCCTCGGTCGTCAGCCCTTGCGCCGCAACCACTCCACCATCCCCAAGCCCGCCGATCGCCCACTGGCGAAACACGCGGTCAGCAGATAGCCTCCGGTCGGCGCTTCCCAATCGAGCATTTCCCCGGCGCAGAACACGCCAGGCATTTGCTTGAGCATCAATCGCTCATCCATTGCCTCGAACACCACGCCACCCGCGCTGCTGATCGCCTCGTCCAGTGGACGGGTTTTCACCAGTGTCAGTGGCAAAGCCTTGATCGCGTTGGCCAGCAAGGCCATATCGGCAAAGCAGTCGGCGCTGGTCAGTTCACGCAATAGCGCCGCTTTCACCCCGTCGATGCCCAACTGACTGTGCAGATGCTTGGCCATCGAGCGCGATCCCCGGGGCTTGCTCAACGCCGCCTGAACTTTATCCACAGGCCGGCCCGGCAGCAGGTCCAGATGAATCGTTGCCGAACCGTGCTGGTTGATTGCTTCGCGGATGGGGGCCGACAGGGCGTAGATCAAACTGCCTTCGATCCCGGTGGCGGTAATCACACATTCACCGAGTCGCGGAACGTCGTCGTTAAGGCCGATGGCGATGTTTTTCAGCGGCGCGCCAGCGAATTTGCTGACCATCAATTCGCTCCAGGCATGCACCTCGAAGCCGCAATTGCTCGGTTGCAACGGCGCCAGTCCTACGCCGTGTTGCTCCAGTGGCAGCATCCATGCGCCATCCGAACCCAGGCGCGCCCAACTGCCGCCGCCGAGGGCGAGCAGGGTGGCATCGGCTTGAACGGTTTTTTCGCCTTCCGGGCTGTCGATGCGCAATCCGCCATGCTCGTCCCAGCCGAGCCAGCGGTGGCGGGTGTGGATAACTACGCCACTGTCGCGCAGGCGTTTGAGCCAGGCGCGCAGCAGCGGCGCGGCTTTCATGTCGGTGGGGAATACCCGGCCGGAACTGCCGACGAAGGTATCGATGCCCAGTTCGTGAATCCACTGGCACAGCGCTTCGGCACCGAAGCCGCGCAGCAGCGGGGCGATTTGCGGGGCACGTTCGGCGTAGCGCGAGAGAAACGCAGGGTAGGCTTCGGAGTGAGTGATGTTCATGCCGCCGACACCGGCCAAGAGGAATTTTCGTCCGACCGAAGGCATGCCGTCGTACAGGTCGACCTTGATCCCGGCCTGGCTCAACACTTCGGCTGCCATCAGACCAGCAGGGCCGCCGCCGATGATGGCGACGCGGGAAGGGGAGGCAGATGAGGGCTGGGTCATGATGAGAGCTGCGGCATGGCTGGATAAGCCGCGCATTCTAGCAGCCCAAATCCCTGTGGGAGCGGGCTTGCTCGCGAATGCGGTGTGTCAGGTGTCATGGATTTCGACTGACACTCCACTTTCGCGAGCAAGCCCGCTCCCACATTGGTCAGTGGTGCTTTCAGGTGTGGTTAAAAAATGATCAGCCTTCTGCAGCCCATAGTCCGCATGGCCTGTAGTCCCTTTCACTCAGGTTATCCACAGGCAGCTCCACAGGCATTGTGGGTAAAGCATCCACAGCTCAGTGACAACCTGATGACTGCCAGACGCGTTGCGCGCTGTGATGGAGGATGCCGTGACGGCGGGCCAGGGCCTGGCGGTCCTTGCTGTAGCCGCCTCCGATTACCCCGACCACCGGAATGTCGCGGCCCAGGCAATGGCGCATCACGCTTTCATCGCGGGCGGCGACGCCTTCGTCTGTCAGCTTCAGATAACCCAGGGCGTCGTCCTTGTGCACATCGACCCCGGCGTCATACAGCACCAGATCCGGCTGGTAGAGCGGCAGCAGGTAGTTGAGTGCATCGTCCACCACCTTCAGGTAATCGGCATCGCCCATGCCGTTGGGTAGCGGGATGTCCCAATCACTTTCGGCCTTGCGTGCGGGAAAGTTCTTCTCGCAGTGCAGGGAAACGGTCACCGCCTCTGGGGTGTTGTGCAGTATTCGGGCAGTCCCGTCGCCCTGATGCACGTCGCAATCGAAGATCAGCACCCGATTTACCCGACCACTTTCCAGCAGGTAATGGCTGATTACCGCCAGGTCGTTGAAGATGCAGAACCCGGCGGGGTAGTCGTAGTGCGCATGGTGGGTGCCGCCGGCCAAGTGACAGGCCAGGCCATGTTCCAGCGCCTGCTCGGCCGCGAGCAACGAGCCACCGACCGCCCGCACCGTACGCCGGGCCAGGGCCTCGCTCCAGGGCAGGCCGAGGCGACGCTGGTCTTCGCGGGACAATTCGCCACTCATGTAGCGTTCGATATACGAAGGGTCATGGGCGAGGGCGAGAATGTCCGCGGGACACAGCTCCGGGCGCAGCAGGTCGGCGTCGCGGGTCAGGCCGCTGTCCACCAGGTGATCGCGCAACAGGCGGAACTTGTCCATGGGGAAGCGGTGATCCGCCGGAAACTCGGGGCTGTAGTCTTCGTGGTAGATCAGGGGCAGGGGCATGACTGATTTATCTGGAAAGCGTACGGGAATGAGAGAAGGATCCTACCAGCGTTGTAGACTTGCGACATTGAAATGGAGGGGCGGGGCACGATGGAGCCAATACTGGAGCTTGAAAGCGCTCGGCTGCTGTTACGCCAGTGGCGCGATGAAGATTTGGCGGACTTTGCGGCGATGTGTGCCGATCCGCAGGTGATGCGCTATTTCCCGGAAACCTTGAGCCGGTTGGAAAGCGCGTCATTGATCGGGCGAATCCGTGGTCATTTCGCTGAGCATGGTTATGGTCTCTGGGCCTTGCAGCGAAAGGACTCTGGCCAGTTCATCGGGTTTACCGGGCTCAACGTGGTCGGGTTCGACGCACCTTTCACCCCCGCCACGGAGATCGGTTGGCGGCTGGCCCGCGAGCACTGGGGTCTCGGTTACGCCAGTGAAGCAGCATGGACCGCTCTGCGCTGCGGGTTCGACCGCTTGCCGCTGAAAGAGGTCGTGGCTTTCACGACGCAAGCCAATCTGCAGTCAGAGAAAGTCATGCAGGCCATTGGCATGCAGCATGATCCGGCGGATGACTTCGATCACCCGCGACTTGCAGCCGATCATCCGTTGCGTCGCCATGTGCTGTATCGCATCAGCCGCGAACAATGGCTGCAAACCTTGCATGGATAACCTGGCACGGACGTTTACAATGGCCCCATGTTGGCATTGGCCAGAATCTGAATCGACCGGCGCAGCCAAGACTGCGCGGCAATGTTTTGCGTGAGGAGAGTCTGAATGAGCCAAGTGTTGGAAGATCTGGTCGACCTGCTGACCCTGGAACCGATCGAAGAAAACCTGTTCCGTGGCCGCAGCCAGGACCTGGGTTTTCGTCAGCTGTTCGGCGGTCAGGTGCTCGGTCAGTCGTTGTCGGCAGCCAGTCAGACCGTTGAAGAGACGCGCCATGTGCATTCGATGCACGGCTATTTCCTGCGTCCGGGCGATGCCGGATTGCCAGTGGTGTATCAGGTTGACCGGGTGCGCGACGGTGGCAGTTTCAGCACGCGCCGGGTGACGGCGATCCAGAAGGGACACCCGATTTTCACGTGCAGTGCGTCGTTCCAGTACGACGAAGAAGGCTTCCGGCACCAGAGCGAAATGCCGCAAGTGGTCGGTCCGGAAAACCTGCCGTCGGAGCTGGAAATCACCCAGCAGCGTGCGCACCTGATCCCCGAGAAAATGCGCGAAAAGCTGTTGTGCCCAAAGCCGATCGAATTCCGCCCGGTAACCGAAAAAGATCCCTACAACCCGCTGCCGTCCGACCCGGTCAAGTACGTCTGGTTCCGTGCCGACGGCGCCTTGGCCGATTCGCCGGCGCTGCATAAATACCTGCTGGCCTATGCATCGGACTTCGGTCTGCTGGTCACCTCGATGCAGCCCCACGGCAAATCGGTCTGGCACAAGGACATGCAAGTCGCCAGCCTCGATCACGCCTTGTGGTTCCACCAGAATCTGCGTGCCGATGACTGGCTGCTCTATGCGATGGACAGTCCGTGGGCCGGCAACTCGCGCGGGTTTTCCCGTGGCAGCGTGTTCAATCGCGCCGGGCAACTGGTGGCCTCGGTCACCCAGGAAGGCTTGATCCGTCACCGCAAGGATTGGGCGTGAGCCTGGCCGACGTGCGTCACTGGGTGTTCGACATGGACGGCACCCTGACCGTTGCCGTGCACGATTTCGCGGCGATTCGCGTCGCATTGGCGATTCCTGCCGAAGCCGATATCCTGACCCACCTCGCCGCCCTGCCGGCCGATGAAGCCGCGGCCAAGCATGCATGGCTGCTGGAGCACGAACGGGACCTGGCCCTCGGTTCGCAACCGGCGCCGGGCGCGGTGGAGTTGGTGCGCGAGCTGGCCGGGCGCGGTTATCGCCTGGGCATTCTCACGCGCAATGCCCGGGAGCTGGCGCATGTCACGCTGGAGGCCATTGGCCTGGCCGACTGCTTTGCGCTGGAGGATGTGCTGGGCCGCGATGATGCACCGCCCAAACCGCATCCGGGCGGACTGCTCAAACTGGCCGAAGCGTGGAAGGTGCCGGCGAGCGAGTTGGTGATGGTCGGTGATTACCGCTTCGACCTCGATTGTGGTCGAGCCGCCGGAGCGCGGACGGTGCTGGTGAATCTGCCGGATAATCCGTGGCCGGAATTGACCGATTGGCATGCGGCGGATTGTGTCGAGTTGCGGCAGATGCTTTCGGCTTGAGGGCCCCATCGCTGGCAAGCCAGCTCCTACAGTAATCTTCAGTGAGCACAAACATTGTGTTCTGCCGAGAACCCTGTGGGAGCGGGCTTGCCCGCGATGGCGTCAGATCAGGCAGTGCAAATTTACTGCCCAAACAAAGCCCTTTGTCCCTCTGGCGAGGTAAACATTTCATCCCCTTTATGCCCGACCCCGGGCACTTCGATCAGTTGCTGGTTCAACCCTTTGGGTGCCAGCCGCTTCAGGTAGTCAAAGTAAAAATGCCCGCGCGCCAATCGATAGGGTCCCTGCGCCCGCGCCTCACAGCTCTTGTCCAGTGCCGGATGATTCGGGTCGATGTCCTGCTGTCCCAGCAGGTAAACGACTTCACGCTTGAGGTAATTTTCCTGCAACTGCGCGGCGGTTTGTCCTGCGGCGTAAGCCGGTAAATCCGCCAACCCGTACTTCCAGCGATTGAAATCCGGGCAACCGGCGTGGCTGAACGCTACGGGCCGGCGCTCATCGAAGTAAGCGTAGGACGACGGGTTGGCGATCACGTAGCGCACCTGCACGCCAGCCGCATCAAGGCCGGACTGCGCATGACCGAGCAATGCGTAACGCTGAACCACCTGCGCGCCGCCGGAGTGCCCGGCGATGACGATTTGCTTCACATCCGGAAACTGCTGGCGGTCACCCAGGCGAGTGATGATTTCGTCGAGCGCCGCGTAGGAACTCAGCCGAAACGGTGCCGTGGATTCGCCGCCGGCCATCCATTCATTGCCTTGCCAGCGCAAAACCGTGTCGGCCACCGGGTGAATTGCAACGTCGGTTTCATTGAGAAACTGCGGGGCGATCACCAGGGTCGTTGCGCTTTGCCCAGCCAGTTCGGCCGCGTGCTCACCGCTCTGCAGATAGGTTTGCGCGTTGCGCAAGCGACCGTGGAGGATGATCAGCACCCGTTCGATTTTAGCCGGGGCGGGGCTGATGCTCACCGCGATTTCACCTGATTTCAACAGCAGGCGCCCTGAGCTGAGTTCCTTGACCCCATGCTCGGCGGCCTGGGACGTTGCGCAAGTAAACAGAACAACCAACAACCACTTCTTCATTTACAGATTTTTCGTCGCAAAGGTATCGCACTGGCTTACCTGGCCTTGGGCGAAACCGGTTTTGAACCAGCGCACCCGTTGCGCCGACGTACCGTGGGTGAACGAGTCCGGGACCACGCGGCCCTGACCCTGCTGCTGCAAACGATCGTCACCGATGGCGTTCGCAGCGTTCAGTGCTTCTTCGATGTCGCCCGGCTCCAGCCAGTTCAGGCGCTTCTGCGCATTGTTGGCCCAGACGCCGGCCAGGCAATCGGCTTGCAGTTCCTGACGAACCAGCAAACCGCCGTCGCCTTCCATTTGCCGGCCTTGTTGGCGTGCTGCCTGAATTTTTGCGGACACCCCAAGCAGGGTCTGCACATGGTGTCCGACTTCATGAGCGATCACATAGGCCTGGGCGAAGTCGCCCGCGGCGGAAAAGCGTTGGGACATTTCCTGGAAGAATGCCATGTCCAGGTAGACTTTCTGGTCCGCCGGGCAATAGAACGGGCCGGTCGCCGAGGTGGCCAGACCGCAGGCCGAATTCACGCGGTTGCTGAACAGCACCAGGGTCGGGTCTTTGTATTGGCGGCCGGCCTGCTGGAATATCGCACCCCAGGTGTCTTCGGTGTCGCCGAGGATCGAACGCACGAATTCCGCGCCTTCATCATTGGCCGGCGGTGCCTTGCGGCTCTGGTTGGTGGCGGGTGCCGATTGCTGGCCCATTTGCCCGGTCAGTTGTCCGAGGATTTGCAGCGGATCCTGGCCGGTGATCCAGCCGATGCCGACGATCAGGAGGATCGCCGTCAGGCTCAGGCCCTTGCCACCGCCGAAGCGCATCCCGCCACCGCCGCCGCCATCATCGCCACGGGCATCGACCACGTTGTCGCTGCGTCGGCCTTTTTTCCATAGCATGTGGGAATCCTCAGGTTGTCGGTGCGATGAGTGTTGCTGCTGTGTGGGAGCGGCGCCAGTCCGGTCGTCAGACAGCCTTGAGCGGCAACGGTTCGATCCACGTTCACATTGGCGGCTTCACAGGCGGGTGCGCTCACAGGTTCGCGGCGGCGAAGGTGTCGCATGCTTGCGGCAGGCCTGTGGCGAAGCCGGTCTTGAACCAGCTTGCGCGCTGCTGCGACGTGCCGTGGCTGAACGTCTCTGGCCGAACGGGAGCGTTTCGGGAGCGCTGCAAGTAGTCGTCACCAAACACGGTTGCGGCATGCAGGGCGGCTTCAATATCACCAGGTTCCAGCCAGTCCAGACGCTGTTGTGCATGGTGGGCCCAGACACCGGCCAGGCAATCTGCCTGCAATTCCGCACGGACTTCCAGGCCACCATCGCCAGTGACGGGTTGCTGGTCCAGCAAGGCCTGTTCGAAGGGGCTGGAAAGACCCAGTTCCAGTTGCACGTGATGGCCTATTTCGTGACCGATGATGTAGGCCCGTGCGAAGTCGCCGACCACCGAAAACTGTTGTTCCAGCTTCGCGAAGAATTGCAGATCGAGATACACCTGCTGGTCGTCCGGGCAATAGAAAGGGCCGCTGGCGGAACTGGCGAAGCCACACGCTGAGGTCACGTCGTTGTCGAACAGCGTCAGCGTGGGAGGCGGATAGTGCCGTCCCGTTTGCGCAAAGAGTTGTTTCCAGGTGTCTTCGGTATCGCCCAACACTGACTGGACGAACATGAGTTGCCGATCTTCGTCGGGCTCTATCGCGAGGGCGGCGGGTGGGTCAAGCATGTCGAAGGGTGTCAGTGAGAGCTCATCCGGTGTCGTACCGAGCGTCGAGTAAAGCCCTGCACTTGCCAGTGCTACGGTTGCCAGTGCGGCGGCAAGGTTTTTCCCTGTGAGTGTGCGGGCATCCTTGCCCTCCCGGGTGTCGTTCACGTTTTCGCTGCGTCTTGCCTTGTTCCATAACATGTTTGCGGTCTCTCATGGATTGATGGGGCGGGTATCGCCGTATCCATGAATAACCGCAGAGGGAAAAGTGGTGTGGGACAAATGTGTAAGTCTTGGTAAGGCCGCGGTCGTTGCCGGTCGACCGTGGCCATCTACGGTTATTCGTCGAATGCATCCCACACCGGCGCAAACTCAGGGCTGACCAGACGCTCGCGTTTGGACAGGCTGGCGATCAAGGCACGGTCTTCGTCATCCAGTTGCACATCCAGCGCCGAAAGATTGGCCAGTTGATTGGCCTCGCTGCTGGCCTTGGGGATCGCGGCCACATTGGGTTGATCGAGCAGCCATTTGAGCGCGACCTGGGTCGGCAGTACGTCGTGTTTCGCGGCGATCTGCTGGATGGCGGGAATCTGCGACACCTTGTTGCGTGCCAGTGGCGTGTAGGCCGTCAGTGCAAGATCGTGTTGACGGGCGTAGTTGAGCAGAGCGTTTTGTCCGAGCAGCACGTGGTACTCGACCTGTAACGCCGACAGGGGCGCTCCCAGTTCTTCGACGACTTTGCGCAACAAGGGCAGCGGAAAGTTCGCCACGCCAATGTTGCGCGCCAGGCCTTGTTCCTTGAACGACACCAGGGTGTCGATGGTGCGCGGCAAATCCCAGTCGGTGGCTGGCCAATGGAGCATGAACAGGTCGACGTATTCGCTGCGCAGGGCTTTGAGGCTACGGTCCATGGAGTGGCGCATGGCGTCGGGTTGCAGCTGGTCCCACCAGACTTTGGTCGTGACATGGATTTGCTCGCGGGGTGTCGGACTGTTCGCCAGCGCCTGACCGACTGCGTCTTCGTTATTGTAGGCCGCTGCCGTGTCGATGTGCCGGTAACCCAAGGCCAGAGCCTGCTCCACGGCACGGGTGCATTCCTCGCCGAGCATTGGCCAGGTGCCGAGGCCGAGTTTCGGCATGTTCAAACCCTGTGTGTTAACGATGTGCTGCATGGTCGATCTCCTTTTCATAAGCAGTGACGCCTGCGATATGGCGCGCGGCGATGTAGCCGAAGGTCAGCGCCGGGCCAAGATTGATGCCGCCAGCGGGGTAATGACCGCCCATGATGCTCGCCATGTCGCCGCCCGCCGCATACAGCCCGGCGATGGGCTGCGCCGCGTCGTCCAGGACCTGGGCATGTGGGTTGACCTTGAGCCCGGCGAAGGTGCCGAAGCAGCCCGGCTGGACCTTCACGGCATAGAACGGGCCTTGTTCGATTGGCGCGACACATGGGTTGGGTTGTTGTAATGCGTCACCCTGCTTGCGGTTGTAGGGCGTGGAGCCACGACCAAACTGCGGGTCCTCGCCGTTGCGCGCATGGCGGTTGTAGTCCGACACGGTGGTGCGCAAGCCGTTCGGGTCGATACCGCAGGCTGTGGCCAATTGCTCGAGCGTGTTGCCGGTTTTCAGATAGCCGCTGCGGATGAAGGGCGACAGCGGCACCGGAAATGGCCGAGAGATGCCCAGACCA
Organism: Pseudomonas sp. Pseusp3; assembly: GCF_047304225.1. Classification (NCBI taxonomy): domain Bacteria; kingdom Pseudomonadati; phylum Pseudomonadota; class Gammaproteobacteria; order Pseudomonadales; family Pseudomonadaceae; genus Pseudomonas; species Pseudomonas sp. Pseusp3. The sequence goes on from NZ_JBGLYV010000027.1 coordinate 40,538, forward strand.
TAACGACGCTGAAAGCCATGGGTGCAGATCAGCCACGAGGCCACTTCCTCACCCTGTGGGGCAGCGGCGACCATGGCCGTTACGTAGTCGTAGTAGCCGTTGGCTTCATTGACGAAGCGCTGGCCGTTGCTCAGCACACCGATGATGCCTGGTTTGCCGCGCTCGATGATATGCGGGAAGTGTCCCGTGCTGCCGTCGCTGTGCGGCACTTGAGAAACCGGCGCCCAGGCGACGGCAGATGCCATGTCGGTATTCACCCGCGCACCGGCGCTTTCGCCCAGGCGCAGGCCATCGCCGCAAACACCGAGGGGCGGCAAGGCCAGATGCTCATGTCCGGTCGGTGTGCGGGGGAACAGTGCCTTGCGGCGCTCGATGTCATTGGCGAAACCACCCGCTGCGAGCACTACGGCCTTGCGTGCATGGATGCGTACCGAGCCTTTGGCGGTGCTGACCACAGCACCTCGTACCTGATTGTTCTCGCGCAGCAATCGGGTCACGGGCGCGGACTCCCAGAGCAGCACGCCGAGGTCGTCCGCGGATTTTGCCAGGCGCGCCACCAGTGCCACGCCGTTGACCAGTTGCATCGCCCGGCCATGGACGACGAGGTCGAACAGGTGTCGGCTGAAGCGCCGCGTAACGTGCCAGGCCGCCGACAGTGAACGAGTCAGGTTGAGGAATGCCGTGAGATCCGCCCCCGCCATGATCGGCATGCCCATGAACGAAGTTTCCCGCATGGTTTTGCGAAGACGCCTGAGCAGCTTGCCGACTTTTCGTGCGTCGTAAGGGGCAGCGATTACCGAGCGTCCACCGGTGCCTGCTCCGGGTGTGTCGCCATGAATGTCGGCAATGGCGTTGCCGTCGGCGAATTGCAGCGTGGTGTGCTGCTCGAAGAACGACACCATTCGCGGGCCGGCCTCCAGGAAAGCGTCGATCATCGCCGGATCAAAGCGCTCGCCCAGTTCGTGCTTCAGATAAGTGCGAGGCCGTTCAACGTCTTCGACGATGCCCGCGCGCCGGGCCAACGGGTTGCAAGGCACCCAGGCCCAGCCGCCGGACCAGGCCGTGGCACCGCCGAACACGGGGTCCTTTTCTGCCACTATGACTTTCAGCCCATGCCACGCGGCGGTCACTGCCGCCGACAGTCCCGCCGCACCGGAACCAACGATCAGCACATCGCAGTCGATGTCGGGAAGGAAGTGCGCTTGGGCAGGCATTGTTTGAACTCCGGTGTTTATTTTTTTGGAATCGGATTCCATAAAATATAAGAATCAGAGGAGGCTGGAAAAGTCTTGAGGGCATAAAACGGGCGGTTATCGAACAGTCAGTTCCAGATTTCGCATTCGATCGGATGTCTTCTAGAATCGAGCAAATTTTGTGTGGAAGTGACCATGGCCGGCAGTCAGATCGAACGTGTTTTCAGTGTGCTCGAAAGCCTCACCAGCGATCCCCGTGGCCTGCCGATGCAGACGCTGGCGGAGCAGCTGGATATCCCCAAGAGCGCGACCCATCGCCTGTTGGCCGAGCTGATCCGCCTCGGTTATGTGCGACAGAACCCGGAGAGTTTGCGCTATCACCTCTCCACCAAACTGGTGGCGATGGGCTTCCGTTACCTGTCGAGCAGCGGTGCCGATATCGTGCAGCCGGTGCTTGACCGACTGGCTCAGGAAACCGGCGAGCTGGTACGCCTCGGTGTGATCGACGGCGAGCGTCAGACCTGGATCGCCAAATCCCAGGGCGCTCGCTCGGGTCTGCGTTACGACCCGGACATGGGCCGTGATGCGCCATTGTTTTACACCGCCTCGGGACATGCGTGGCTGGCGTGCATGAGCGATGCCGAAGCCTTGTCGCTGGTGGAGCGGCAGGACGCGCAGGTGCCGGACCATGTGGGGCCGAACGCGCCGCGCTCCAACATCGAATTGCTCGAACGCCTGCGTCTGGCGCGGGAGCAGGGCTACGCCTGCGTCGAGGAAAGCTCGGCGGTGGGGACTTCGGCCATTGCGGCGGTGGTGCGCCATCCCGCGGATGGGCGGGTGATCGGCGTGCTCAGCGTTGCCGGGCCGAGCGCGCGGATGCCGGGGGCGCGGCTGCATGAGCTGGCGCCGTTGTTGCTGGCGTACACCGAGGAGTTGTCGGCGGCGAGCCTGGCGTCGGAGTTGTTCAACTAAGGCCGCCGAAATCCCTTGTGGGAGCGGGCTTGCTCGCGAAAGCGGTGTGTCAGCTGAAATCAATGGTGCCTGACACAGTGCATTCGCGAGCAAGCCCGCTCCCACATGTTGAGCAGCGTTCAAGTTGAGAAGCTGTGCGCTGTTCGAACACTTTCAGGGTTGGTCTGTGTAAGAATCTGGAACTCGGTTCTAAATTATTGGAATTCATCGCTCCAATAACACTGACAAGAGGACCGCATCTTGAATTCACCCCTTCGCATCGCCTTGATCGGTGCAGGCAACATGGGCCAGCAGCATTACCAGCATCTGCAATCCATGACCGAAGCGACCTTGTGCGCCGTAGCCGATCCCGGAACGCAGGCGGCAAGTCTTGCGGCTGAATGGGACGTGGCTTATTTCGCCGATTATCGTCAGATGCTGGAGCAGGCGAAGCCGGACGCCGTCATCGTCGCCAACCCGAACACGCTGCACGTCAGCACGGCCCTCGATTGCCTCGCGGCCGGTGTGCCGGTACTGCTGGAAAAGCCGGTGGGTGTGCACCTGGATGAAGCCCGGGAGTTGGTGGCTGCCTCGAAGGCGAGTGGGGTTCCGGTGTTGGTCGGCCATCACCGTCGCCACAATCCGCTGATCGTCCGCGCCCACGAACTTATCCACAGCGGCGCATTGGGCCGGTTGACCACGGTCACGGCGCTCTGGCAGCTACGCAAGCCCGACAGCTATTTCGAAACACCCTGGCGTCGCGAGGCCGGTGCGGGGATGTTGTTGACCAACCTGATCCACGACCTCGATCTGCTGCGGCACTTGTGCGGCGAGGTGCGTCAGGTTCAAGCCATTACCAGCAACGCCATACGCGGGTTTGCCAACGAAGACTGCGCGGCGGTGTTGCTGCAATTCGATAACGGTGCGCTGGGCAGCCTGACCGGCTCGGATGCGGTGGCCGCACCCTGGAGTTGGGAACTGGATTCAGGAGAGAACCCGGTTTATCCGCGTCACGCCGATCAACCCTGTTACTTGTTGGCTGGAACGGGCGGGGCGCTGAGCATTCCGCAACTCAAGCACTGGCACTACACGCAAGCTGATGGTGGGTGGCATCAACCGTTGCTGGCGACCCAGGAAAGCTTCAGTGCCGAAGAAGCCTTGCGTCTGCAGTTGCAGCACTTTGTGCGTGTTGCGCGTGGGGAAGCCGAGCCGCTGGTGAGTGCCGCCGATGCCGCACGTACTTTGGCGCTGATCGAAGCCATCCGCGAAGCCGCCGAAACCGGTTGTGCCTGCACGCCATCCTTGGTCGAGGGTTGACCATGAGCGAACGAGTTTTCTCCCTGGCCAGCCTGACTGTGCTGGAGCTGTCACCGCCCGACATGGTCGAGGTCGCCGCACGGGCCGGCTACAGCCATGTCGGCTTGCGCCTGGTGCCGGCGACCCCTGAGGAACACCATTTTGCCTTGATGGCCGACCGCGAATTGCGGCGCCAAACCCTGGCGCGTCTGCGCGATACCGGTATCGGGGTGCTGGACGTCGAAATCCTGCGTCTCAAGCCGGAGACCGTCGTCGCCGACTTCGAGAAAATCCTGGAGGTGGGTGCCCAAATGGGGGCCAGTGAATTGCTGGTGGCCGGCAACGATCCTGATGAACAACGGCTAACGGAGCATTTTGCCGAACTCTGTGATCTGGCGACACTCTATGGGCTGCACCCGCATCTGGAGTTCATGCCCTGGACCGATGCGCGCAATCTTCAACAAGCCGTGCGAATTGTAGAAAACGCCGGGCGGGAAAACGGCGGCGTGTTGGTGGACGCCTTCCACTTCGATCGTTCGGGATCGCGGCTGGAAGATCTGGCCAAAGTTGCTCCCTCACGGTTACGGTATGCACAGTTGTGTGACGTCGCAGGACTGCGGCCGAACGATATGGCGGAGATCTTGCGCCAGGCACGTAACGAACGGCGTTTTCCCGGCGATGGCGATTGTGATCTGCAGGGGTTGTTGGGGATTTTGCCGGCTAACATTCCATTGAGCCTGGAGATTCCCACCGTGCAGTTGCTGGAGCAGGGCGTGAGTGGGTTGGAGCGGGCGCAGATGGCGCTGGATAAAACCCGGGAATTGTTGGTGCGGCTGTAATCGGTGCTGCGCACCTATCGCCTGTAGGAGCGAGCACGCTCGCGATGGTCGTCAACGATGATGATGGCTGCCTGGATAAACACGGCGCCCTCACGTCCATCGCGAGCAAGCTCGCTCCTACAAATTAAGGATGTAAAAAAGGAAACCCAATGACCGTCAGCACCCCGCTTTCCGGCGTCAATCAGCCCTTCAAAGGGATCTTGCTGATCGTTGTCGCAACCTTCCTGTTTTCCACCCACGACGCCTTTTCCAAATACCTCTCCGGTTTCTATCCCATTGTCATGGTGGTCTGGGCGCGTTACCTGGTTCACACCTTGTTGATGGCCGGGATTTTCCTGCCGCAATCCGGGTTGCGGGTCCTGCGGACCAAACGTCCATTGCTTCAGGTGATCCGGGCGCTGTGCCTGCTGGGCACCAGTCTGTTTTTCACCACAGGGTTGAAGTACATCCCGCTGGCCGAGGCCACCTCGGTCAACTTCTTGGCACCGGTACTGGTCACCGCTTTGTCGGTGCCGCTGCTGAAGGAGCGAGTGACGCGGGGGCAATGGCTGGCGGTGATTTGCGGTTTTATCGGGGTGCTGATCATCGTTCACCCGGGGGGAGATTTGTTCACTCCGGCGGTGTTGTTGCCGTTCTGCTCGGCGCTGTTTTTCTGCTTCTATCAACTGCTGACGCGCAAGCTCAGCGAGATCGACAGCCCGACCACCAGCAATTTTTTCGCGGGCTTGTGCAACACGCTGGTGATGAGTGCGCTGGTGCCATTCTTCTGGCAGACGCCGAACCTGATGCATGGCGCGATGATGGTGGCGCTGGGGACCTGCGGGATGACGGCACACCTGTTTTTGACCCAGGCGTTCCGTCTTGCTGCACCGGCACTGCTGGCGCCGTTCAGCTATTGCCAGATCATCTTTGCCGGCCTGCTGGGCTGGCTGCTGTTTTCCCATACGCCGACACTGACCACCGTGATCGGTATTGCCGTGATCTGCTGCAGCGGGCTGGCGGCGGCCTGGCAGCAAAGCCGTCGCTAAGCTCCGGCAAATCGCAGACAAAAAAAAGCGCAGGCCCGAGATCGGGCCTGCGCCGAGGGAACGTCAGCCTTCTACTTGCGGAATCTTGCGCGGTGCCATGAAGTACATCCAGGTCAGCGCGATGAAGTACATCGCCGGGATCAGGGTGAACAGCACGGTGTAATTGTTGTTGGTGACGGTCAGGATATGGCCGACCAACTGGGTCATGAACATCCCGCCAATCGCCGCACACATGCCGCCGAAGCCGAATACCGTGCTCATCATGTGCTTGGGCGTGTAGTCCATCACCAGGCTCCAGATGTTTGCGGTCCAGGCCTGGTGTGCGCCGATGGCCAGGGAGATGGCGAATACGGCGACCCACAGATTGCTGGAGCCGGCGGCCATGATCACGCCAATGATGCAGCAGGCGAACAGCAGCATCGACATCAGCCGCGCCTTGATCGGGTTGACCCCGCGACCGATCAGGAACGAGGAGAGGATGCCGCCGCCAACGCTGCCGAAGTCGGCAGTGAGGTAGATGATGATCAGCGGAATGCCCATCTGGGTCACGTTGATGCCCAGGTTGTATTGCTGATTGAGGAACGGCGGCAGCCAGTACAGGTAGAACCAGAACACTGGCGCGGTGATCGAGTAGGCGAGGGCGAAGGCCCAGGTGCCGCGCATGCGCAGGATTTTCGAGAACGGCACGCGGGCTTGTTCCGGCTCGACTTCTTTCTGGATGTAGTCCAGCTCCGATTGTTTGACGCTCGGATGCTCTTCCGGGTTGAAGTACTTCAAGCCCCAGAACAGCAGCCAGATCCCGCCCAGTGCCGACATGCACAGGAACGCGGCCTGCCAGCCCCAGGCGTGGAGGATCAGCGGCAGCAGCATCGGAGTGAACATCGCACCGACGTTGGTCCCGGCGTTGAAAATCCCGGTGGCCACGGCGCGCTCGCCGGCCGGGAACCACAGGCGGGTGGTTTTCACGCAGGCCGGGTAGTTGGCGGCTTCGGTCAGGCCGAGGATGAAGCGGCAGACCATAAAGCCGGCCGCCGAAGTGGCCAGGCCATGAGCCCCGGTCGCCAGGCTCCAGAGCAGCACGGCGCAGAAGAACACGCGTTTCACACCGACCCGGTCGATCAACCGGCCCTGTAGCACGAAGCCGATGGCGTAACCCACCTGGAACCAGAAGTTGATGTTGGCGTAATCCATCGCCGTCCAGCTCATTTCCTTGGCCAGGATGGGCTGCATCACGCCCAGTGCGGCGCGGTCGATGTAGTTCAGGGTGGTGGCGAAAAACACCAGCGCCAGCATGCCCCAGCGGGTTTTGCCGACCGCCATGGCGCCGCGGATTTTGTCGCCGATGCCACCGGCAGTGACGTTCATGGCCGGAGCCATGCGTGAGCTTTGGGAAGGAATCATGTGTACCACCCGTTTTTTGAATTTGTTATTTGGTGTTCTGGACATCGCGGCCGGTGCTGCGTGTCCGGACTTAATGTGAGGACGATGTTGGGCATTGGACAAAAAATCGTCAATTCGCCAACTACCATTTTGTTCGATAATCGAACACAAAACTAACCGGATAGTACACTTTGCATTGCTCAATACATGGGCCAGCTCAATAATTCCCTCACTCTTTTAAAAGCGGCGCAAATTCCCTGTAGCCGAAGCCTCCACCGGGAGCCGAAATATGCAGCGTTCCATTGCCACCGTATCCTTGAGCGGTACCCTGCCGGAAAAACTCGAAGCCATTGCCGCCGCCGGGTTCGACGGTGTCGAGATTTTCGAGAACGACCTTCTCTACTACGACGGCAGTCCACGGGAAATTAAGCAGATGTGTGCCGATCTCGGGATCGCCATCACCCTGTTTCAACCGTTCCGTGATTTCGAAGGCTGTCGGCGTGATCGGTTGTCGCGCAACCTGGAACGCGCCGAGCGCAAGTTCGACCTGATGCAGGAGCTGGGCACCGACCTGGTGCTGGTGTGCAGTAACGCCTCGGCCGAGTCCATCGGTGATGAACAGATTCTGGTCGATGATTTGCGGCTGCTGGCCGAGCGTGCCGGGGCACGCGGCCTGCGCATCGGTTACGAGGCGCTGGCCTGGGGCCGGCATGTGAACACCTGGCAACAGGTGTGGAACATCGTGCGTCAGGCCGATCACCCAAGCCTCGGCGTGTTGCTGGACAGCTTTCACACGTTATCGCTCAAGGGCGATCCCAGTGCTATCGCCGAGATTCCCGGCGACAAGATCTTCTTCGTGCAAATGGCCGACGCGCCGATCCTGGCCATGGACGTACTGGAGTGGAGCCGGCATTTTCGCTGCTTCCCGGGCCAGGGTGAGTTCGACTTGCCGGGGTTCCTCGCGCCAATCATCAAGAGCGGGTACACCGGGCCATTGTCGCTGGAAATCTTCAACGATGGCTTCCGCGCCGCACCGCCACGAGCCAACGCCGCCGACGGTTTGCGCTCGTTGTTGTACCTGGAAGAGAAAACCCGCGAGCGTCTGGCGCAGCAAGCCACGCCTGCGGCCAACCCCGGGATTCTGTTCGAAACCCCCAAGGCCAGCGAGTACAACGGCATCGAGTTTCTCGAATTCGCCGTGGACGAAAGCCTCGGCGCCAAGCTCTCCCATTGGCTGGAGCGACTGGGGTTCGTCAAGGCCGGGCAGCATCGTTCCAAGAGCGTCAGCCTGTTGCGCCAGGGTGATATCAACCTGATCCTGAACTCGGAGCCTTACTCCTTCGGCCACAGCTTTTTCGAAGCCCACGGCCCTTCGTTGTGCGCGACCGCGGTGCGGGTCAAGGACAGCGCGAGCGCATTGGCCCGTGCCGTGGCCTACAAGGGCCAGCCCTATCGCGGGCTGGTCGGCCCCAACGAATTGGAGCTGGCGGCGGTGCGTGCGCCGGATGGCAGCCTGATCTATCTGGTGGATCAGCACGCCGATGTCTATGGCACTGACTTCAATCTTTATCCGCAAGCGCCGGTCAACGGCGGTCTGAAACGCATCGACCACATGGCGATGGCGCTGCCGGCCGACAGCCTCGACAGCTGGGTGCTGTTCTACAAGAGCCTGCTGGATTTCGAGGCGGACGATGAAGTCGTGCTGCCGGATCCTTATGGTCTGGTGAAGAGCCGTGCCTTGCGCAGCCGCGACAGCTCGATCCGCCTGCCGCTGAACATTTCCGAAAACCGCAACACCGCGATCTCACACGCGCTGTCGAGTTATCGCGGCTCCGGTGTGCATCACATCGCGTTTGATTGTGATGACATCTTTGCCCAGGTCAGCCGTGCAAAAGAGGCGGGCGTGCCGCTGCTGGATATCCCGCTCAACTACTACGATGACCTGGCGGCGCGGTTCGACTTCGACGACGAGTTCCTCAGCGAACTGGCCTACTACAACGTGTTGTACGACCGCGACGCCCAGGGCGGTGAACTGTTTCATGTGTACACCGAGCCGTTCGAGGGACGATTCTTCTTCGAAATCATCCAGCGTAAAAACGGTTATGCCGGCTACGGCGCGGCCAACGTCGCGGTGCGGCTGGCGGCCATGGCCAAATCCCGTAGCGGCGCATTACGTCAGGCGAAGTTGTAGGAATTTCGTAAACGCGGGATTAAACGTGGGCTGTGCGGCTTCCTTCACCGTGTCGCGCGGCCCATAATCGCCAGCCTGTGCAGTGATGGCCGTGAGCCCGCAATGACAATGAATTCAGAACTCCCCGCAGCCTCCGTAGAACCAGGTGCCGAGCCGCGCAAGAGTCGCAAGAACAACCCGGAAAAGACCCGCGAAAACATCCTGCAGGAGGCGATAGTCGAATTCGTCCAGCAGGGGCTTTCCGGTGCTCGCGTCGATGCCATCGCCGAGCGCATCCACACCTCCAAGCGCATGATCTATTACTACTTCGGCAGTAAGGAACAGCTCTACGTCGAGGTGCTGGAGAAACTCTACGGCGATATCCGCAGCACCGAAAATCGCCTGCATCTGGCGGAGCTGGCGCCGGTCGAGGCGATTCGGCGGCTGGTGGAGTTCACCTTCGATCACCATGACCGCAACGTCGATTTCGTGCGCATCGTCAGCATCGAGAACATTCACAACGCCGAGTATGTGAAGCGCTCCGATGCGATCAAGGCGATGAACAACACTATCCTCGATTCACTGGGGGAGATTCTGCGTCGCGGCGCCGAGCAAGGGCTGTTCCGTGCCGGTCTTGATCCGCTGGATGTGCACCTGCTGATCAGTTCGTTCTGCTTCTATCGCGTCTCGAACCGCCACACGTTTGGTGAGATTTTTCAGATCGACCTGCCGGACGAACGCATCAAGCAGCGTCATCGGGAGATGATTTGCGAGTCGGTTCTGCGCTACCTGCAGGCCTGAATCCATCGCGGGCAAGCTCCGATCCTGTGGGAGCGTGGCTTGCCCGCGAAGCTTTTCAGTCATTCATGCTCTGGAAATGCTCAAGCATTCGCTGGGCATCCGGCACCACGCCGCAGAACAGCTCGAACGCCTTCACCGCCTGAAACACTGCCATGTTGCCGCCGTCCAGCGTCCGGCAACCGAGGGCGCGGGCGTTGCGCAGCAGTTCGGTTTCCAGCGGAAAGTAAACGATCTCCGCCACCCACAATTCGGCTCGAAGCAACTCGACCGGCACCGGCATGCCCGGCAGTTTTTTCATGCCCATCGGCGTGGTGTTTACCAGGCCATCAGCCTCGGCCAAGGCACTCGGCAGGTCATACCCGGCTATCGCCCGACCGACGCCGAAATGCTGATTGAGGTTGTCGGCCAGATCCTGGGCGCGGCGGATGTCCACGTCAAAAATGCTCAGGCGTTGTACGCCTTCGCTCAACAAGGCGTGGGCCACCGCTGCCCCTGCGCCGCCGGCGCCCATCTGGACGACACGTTCAACGGCAACGTCCTTCAAACCTCGGCGAAATCCTTCGGCGAACCCCAGGCAATCGGTGTTGTGGCCGATGCGTTTGCCGCCCTTCAGCACCACGGTGTTCACCGCACCGATGCTGCGGGCTTCCGGCGACAATTCATCGAGCAGCGGGATGATTGCCTGCTTGCACGGAAACGTGATGTTCAGACCGGTGAAGTTCATGCGCTCGGCAGCCATCAGCAAGTCGGGCAGGGCGTTGCTGTCGAGTTTCAATGAGTCGAGGTCAATCAAGCGATAGAGGTAGCGCATTCCCTGGGCATCGCCTTCGTGCTCGTGCAAGGCCGGTGTGCGGGAAGCCTGGATGCCGGCGCCGATCAGCCCGGCCAGTACTACGTTGTTCTGAGTCACGGCGATTACCCCTTCAAACGATGACTGAAGTGTTCCAGCGCCAGGCGATAGCCGTGACTGCCAAAACCGGCCATCACCGCCGTCGCAATGGCAGATACGAACGAGTGGTGGCGGAACGGCTCGCGGGCGTGCACGTTGGACAGGTGGACTTCGATGACTGGCAGTTCACTGGCGACCAGGGCATCGCGGATGGCGACCGAGGTGTGGGTCCACGCGGCAGGATTGATGACGATCCCGGCGCAGCGACCGCGGGCCGCGTGAATCCAGTCGAGCAATTCGCCTTCGTGGTTGGTCTGGCGAAACTCCACTGCCAGGCCGAACTCTTCGGCGGCGCGCCCGCACAGGGCCGAAATGTCTGCCAGGGTTTCGTGGCCGTAAGTCGCCGGTTCACGGGTGCCGAGCAGGTTCAGGTTCGGGCCGTTGAGCACCAGAACGATAGGGGACATCGGAATCTCTCCACTTATTATTTTTGGAATCGACCGAGGTTTCGGCCTGTGGAGATAAATTGTACTAACTAGTTAATTCGGTCAATTGCAGAGAAGGCACGCTGACGGTTTGTGGGCGATGATCGGACACTTTCGCTGTTCAGCGTGGCAAATGCTCCACCAGAAAATCAATGAACGCCCTCAAGCGCAGCGGTACATGACGACTTTGCGGGTAAAGCAGAGTGAATGGCCGCGAGCGTCCGCCATACGGCTTGAGCACTTCCACCAGCGAGCCGTCGGCCAGTTCCTTTTCAACGATAAAACGATAGGTCTGAAACAACCCCGCCCCGTGTTTGGCCAGGGTCACACCGCCCAACACATCGTCGGAGCAACTGAGGTTGCCCTCGGCCAGAATCTCCCGGGGCACGCCTTCATCGTTGAACAGCCAGGCAATGCGACGGCCACTGCTGGGCAATTCGTACTGAATGCATTCGTGGTTTTCGAGGTCGTCGAGGGTTTGTGGAGTGCCGGCCCGTTTCAGGTAATCAGGGCTGGCGATCATCACCAGGGCGGCATCTTCCAACTGTCGGGCGATCAGGCCCGAATCCGGGATGGCTCGCACACGAATCGCCATGTCGTAGCCTTCGCCGACGAAATCGATGTTGCGGTTGCTGATGTGCGACTCGACCTTCACCGCCGGATAACGCGCGCGAAATTCGGGCAGCAGCGGCAGGATTCGATGATGCGCGTAGGTGGTCGGAATACTGATGCGCAAAGTACCGGACGGCACTTGCTGCTGACCCATCACCTCACGCTGGGCCTCGACCAGTTGTGCCAGGGCCTGACGGCACTCCTCGTAATAGCGGCGACCGCTGTCGCTCAGCTTCACGCTACGTGTGGTGCGCGCGAACAGGCGCACGCCCAGGCGTTCTTCCATGCGCGACACCGAACGGCTCACGGCAGCGGGCGTGACACCTGCCACCAGCGCCGCGGCAGTAAAACTGCCGGCCTCGGCGGCCAGGCAAAACAGTTCAATGCTGCCCAACTGAAGATCGTCGAATTGTCGCTGCATGATTGATTACACCGGGGATCAGATGAAGAAGCTGGATCAGTATTTATCAGGTGCCAGCGCTGTAAAGAAAGGATTTCTTACCAATTCGCGTGGTGTTCCGCAGGTCCGGGAATCGCCAGGACGCTAGCCTGAGGACGGAAGAAACGATTCGACTGCCAATGCCTGTGGTCGGATTTTCCAGGGAATGTCGGATCCACGGATTCATTAACCTAACGGATGGGTTAGCATGAAGGTATGCAGTTTCAAAGGACTGTCGGTAGTGATCATGTTGCGAGACGAGCATTGTCCGCCTCATGCGCATGTGGAAGCGGGTACGTGGAGTGCGAGATTCAGGTTCAGCTTTTGGCACAACGGTGTCGAACTCTGGGATGTTGTTCCGCTTTCGCGTCGGCCACCGTTGGCGGTGCTTGAGGGTTTGCGTCAGTCGCTCAAGCAACCTGCCCATTTGCGGCGCGCCCGGGGTATCTGGTGGCGAAAACTGCAAACGGCCTGCCTTGATAATCAATTGTGGGACTGGCAAAGCAACGAAGTCGTTGTGGTGAAAAGGGTTGTCAGCACCACCAATATGATTGGATCGGCTTGCTACGTACCTGAAACGAACAAGACAGTGCTGTCTCTGGTCGGCACACAGGAAGGTGTGGAGATTGAGTTATGAAAACGATAAAAGCCAAGGTTCAGACCGATAATCCCGTAACGGAAAGTGGCCTGGACAAAGCCATTGAGCGTGGCGAATTACGCAGAAAAAACAGCCTGCAAGCGACGGCGGTCACTTACCTGCCCCCCTGTCTTGCCGTCAGCTTCGAAGACGGCAGCGGCGTATTGTTGCCCGTGGCCAACTATCCGGAGTTCGATGATTTCGAGGTCGAGGATTTCGCCAGTCTGACTTTCGGCTACGCGGGTACTACGCTGTGCCATGAAGGCAAGGACCTGCATGTATCTATCGCCGGGATGATTTCTGCGAGCAAGCCGCTGATGGCCATGGCGGCCTCGGTCGTCGCTTCGCGCAATGGTCGCCAGAGCAGCGCCGCAAAGTCTGAAGCCGCGCGGGCCAACGGCAGGAAAGGCGGGCGCCCGCGCAAGGTCGATGTTGTCTTGCAAGTGCCCACAAAAAAGCCGTCGTGAAGACGGCTTTTTTGTGGCTGGCAGGAACCATCAACGCCGGGTCAGCATCACCCCGGACTCCATGTGATGGGTCCACGGGAACTGGTCGAACATTGCGCACCGGGTGATGCGGTGGGTGTCGTGCAGTTGGGCGATGTTGGCTGCCAGGGTCTGCGGGTTGCAGGAGATGTACAGGATGTTGTCGAAGCGTCGGGTCAGCTCGCAGGTGTCCGGGTCCATGCCGGCGCGGGGCGGGTCGACGAACACGCTGCCGAACTCGTAGCTCTTGAGGTCGATGCCGTGCAGGCGGCGAAACGGGCGCACTTCGTTCAGGGCTTCGGTCAGTTCTTCGGCGGACAAACGCACCAGGGTGACGTTATCCACCGAGTTTTCGCTGAGATTGCTCAGTGCCGCGTTGACCGAGGTCTTGCTGATTTCGGTGGCCAGCACTTTGCGCACGCGGGTGGCGAGCGGCAGGGTGAAGTTGCCGTTGCCGCAATACAGCTCCAGTAAATCATCGGAGCGATCGCCAAGCGCATCGTATGCCCAGTTGAGCATCTTCTGGTTCACCGTACCGTTGGGCTGGGTGAAAGCGCCCTCTGGCTGGCGGAAACTGAAGGTGCGGCCGCCGACGTCCAGTTGCTCGACCACGTAATCGTGGCCGATCACTTCGCGCTTGCCCTTGGAGCGGCCGATGATGCTGACGTTCAGGTCCGCGGCCAGTTTCGAAGCCGCCGTGTGCCAGTGCTCGTCCAGCGGGCGGTGATAGCACAGGGTGATCATCGCGTCGCCGGCCAGTGTGGTCAGGAACTCCACCTGGAACAGCTTGTGGCTCAGGGCCGCGCTGGCTTGCCATGCGGCCTTGAGTTGCGGCATCAACTGGTTGATGCGCAGGCTGGCGATCGGGAACTCTTCGATCAGGATTGGCGTGCGTTTGTCTTCCTGGGAAAACATCGCGTAATGACGCTCGCCGGCCTCGCGCCACAGGCGGAACTCGGCGCGCAGGCGGAAGTTTTTCAGCGGCGAGTCGAAAACGGCTGGCTCGGGTGCATCGAACGGGGCCAGCAGGTCACGCAAGCGCGTGACCTTTTCTTCGAGCTGAACGGCATAGGCCTGGGAATCAAAAGTCATGCGTTGAACCAACCCAGCTTGATCACGAACAGAATCGACAGGATCACCAGCGCCGGGTTCAGCTCACGGCCACGACCGGACATCAGCTTGATGGCGGTCCAGGAAATGAAACCGAAGGCGATGCCATTGGCGATGGAGTAAGTGAACGGCATCGCCAGCGCGGTGATTACGACCGGCGCAGCAACGGTGATGTCGTCCCAGTCTATTTCGGCCAGGCCGGATGTCATCAGCACGGCGACGAACAGCAGCGCCGGTGCGGTGGCGAAGGCTGGAACGCTGGCGGCCAGTGGCGAGAAGAACAGCGCCAGCAGGAACAGGATCGCCACCACGATGGCGGTCAGGCCAGTGCGGCCACCGGCACTCACACCGGCGGCGGATTCGATGTAGCTGGTGGTGGTCGAGGTACCCAGCAGCGATCCGGCCATGGCCGCGGTGCTGTCGGCGATCAGGGCGCGGCCCATTTTTGGCATGTGACCGTCTTTGCGCATCAAACCGGCACGCTTGGCCACACCGATCAAAGTACCGGAGTTATCGAACAGGTCGACGAACAGGAACGCAAAAATCACGCTGACCAGACCGATGTCCAGTGCGCCCTTGATGTCCAGTTGCAGGAAGGTCGGGGCCAGCGACGGTGGCATCGACATCACGCCGCCGAACGGGGTGAAGCCCATCACGATCGAAACGATGGTCACCACCAGAATGCCGATCAGCACCGCACCGCGCACGGCAAGGGCTTCAAGCGCGACGATCAGGGCAAAACCGAGGGTGGCGAGGATCGGCGCCGGTTGTTTCAGGTCACCGAGGCCGACCATGGTCGCCGGGTTGCTGACCACGATACCGGCGTTGTGCAGGGCGATCAGCGCCAGGAACAGGCCGATGCCGGCAGCAATCGCCGAGCGCAACGGTAGCGGGATGCTGTTGATGATCCATTCACGGATGCGGAAGATCGACAGCAGGAAGAAACACACCGCCGAGATGAACACCGCGCCCAGTGCCACTTGCCAGGTATGGCCCATGTGCAGGACCACGGTGTAGGTAAAGAAGGCGTTCAGGCCCATGCCCGGTGCGAGGGCGATCGGGTAGTTGGCGATCAGGCCCATGGTCGTCGAGCCGATGGCAGCTGCCAGGCAGGTGGCGACAAACACCGCGCCCTTGTCCATGCCGGTCTCGCCGAGGATGCTCGGGTTGACGAACAGAATGTAGGCCATGGCCAAAAAGGTCGTGACGCCCGCCAGAATCTCGGTCCGCACGTTGGTGTTGTGTGCCTTGAGTTGAAACAGCCTTTCCAGCATGTCTGCTCCCCGTGGCGCGCCGGGCGCCGTGAATGTATCGACCTCAACAGCAAAGCACAGGCAGCAGAACGCGCCTGGAAATTACTGTGGGCCGGAAAAAGCCGCGCATCATACCAGTAGCTTGGGAATATGGCTGCTTATGGCGGTGATCGTCGTCGATGTTTTGCGACAAAGCCAAGTGCGCCATACTGCGCGCTGGTTTTTTGGGGTGGATGGGTCCTGCATGAAAAAGCGTCTGGTTGCCGCCTTCGGAGTATGGATGGCGTTGTTTCTCGGGGCGCAAACGGCCGTGGCGGCCTCAGCTCCGCCGCTGACGCAATTGAAAGTACTCAAAGTCGCGTCGCCTTCCTGTGGAGTCGAGAACATCGACGAAGGGCAAACCCGGACCCGCTGCGATCACAATGGCCCGAACATCACGGTGTACGTGCTGGAAGTGGGTTATGGACGCGAGGCCCATGTCGCCCTGGACGGTTTCGAAGTGAATGGCACCCGCACACCGGTCTGCGCGTTCAAGAACGGCAACCTGACCAGTTGCACCCCCGGGGAAAAAACCGTTGGCTATCTGTATGCCCTCGATCTGGCGGGCAAGCAGGAAGGCACGCTGACCTTCAGCAATACTTCGATCAACGCCCCCGGCAACACGATGTCGACGCAGCTTTATATCCAGTAACCAACTCACGTATCGAACAAGGGTCAGGAAAGCTGACTACGCTTACAAGATCATTCCGTGGACAGTGCCCGATGACCTTTAGAGCCTTGATTGCCCTTGCCGAGGGCACCGACGACCTGCAAACCGTGACCCTGATCGACGTACTGCGCCGCGCCAAAGTAGAAGTGGTGGTGGCCAGTATCGAAGGGCGGCGCATGCTCACCTGCGCCCGCGGTACACGCCTGACGTCCGATGCGATGCTGGTGGACTTGCTGGCGCAGCCCTTCGACCTGATCGCCTTGCCGGGTGGTGCGGTGGGTTCGCAGCACCTGGCAGCACACCACCCCCTGCAACAATTGATCAAGGATCAGGCGGCAGCCGGTCGCCTGTTCGCCGGCATCGCCGAAGCGCCTGCCGTGGCGCTGCAGGCCTATGGCGTATTGCGTCAGCGACGCATGACTTGCCTGCCCTCGGCCAGCCATCAACTGTCGGGCTGCACCTTCGTCGATCAGCCAGTGGTGGTCGACGGCAATTGCATCACCGCCCAAGGCTCGGCTGCCGCATTGGCATTTGCCCTGGCGCTGGTGGAACAACTCTGCGGAAACGCCACACGCACGGCGGTGGCGGGGGAGTTGTTGGTTTAGATAACTTCAGGCTTTCGCTTCTTCCTTCTCTTCATCTTTAGCCACGTGCATGCGATCGCGGCTGGCCAGTGTCGGGAACAGTTTGACCCACACCCCGGTCACCACAAGTGTGCCGATCCCGCCCATGACCACGGCTGGCACGGTACCGAACCAGTGGGCGGTCAGGCCTGATTCGAATTCTCCCAGCTGGTTCGAAGCACCGATGAACAGACCGTTCACGGCGCTGACCCGGCCGCGCATTTCGTCCGGGGTTTCCAGTTGAACGAACGAGGCGCGGATCACCATGCTGATCATGTCTGCCGCGCCCAACACCACCAACACCGCCAGGGAAAACCAGAACGAGGTCGACAGGCCGAAGGCGATGGTTGCCACGCCGAAGATGCCCACGGCGGTAAACATCACCCGTCCGACATTGCGTTCCACGGCAAACCGCGCAAGCAACAGCGACATCAGCAGCGCACCCACTGCCGGTGCCGAGCGCAACAAGCCCAGGCCCCACGGGCCGGTTAGCAGGATGTCCTTGGCGAACACCGGCAGCAGCGCCGTCGCGCCGCCCAATAGCACCGCGAACAGATCGAGGGAGATCGCCCCGAGAATGTCCGGACGACTGCGGATAAAGCGAATGCCCGCCAGCAGTGAATCCAGAGTGGCCTTGCCCTTGTTCAGCGGGGTTTGCCGGGCTGGCAGGTTGAGCATCAGCGAACAGGCGATGACATACAGCAGCACCGTCGGACCATACACCCAGACGCTGCCGAAGGCATAGAGCAAGCCGCCGAGGGCCGGGGCGACGATGGTTGCCGATTGCTGGGCCGATTGCGCGGCGGCCACCGCACGGGGAAACAGTGCGCTGGGCACGATGCTTGGTAGCAGGGCCTGGGTGGTCGGCATTTCAAAGGAGCGAGCGCCGCCGAGCAGGAAGGCCAGGATAAAGATCATTTCCCGGGTGACATGGTCGGTCGCGCTGCCGATGGCCAGCGACAGGGCGATCAGTGCCTGCAAGGACTGGCAGATTGCCGCGACCTTACGCCGGTCATAGCGGTCGGCGACGTGCCCGGTGTGCAGCATGAACAGCACGCGCGGGGCGAACTCGACCAGGCCGACCAGGCCCAGGTCAAGCACGTTGCCGGTCAATTGATACAGGTTCCAGCCGATGGCCACGGTGAGCATCTGGAAGCCGCTGGCGGTGAAAATCCGGGCCAGCCAGAACGCGAGAAAAGGGCGATGGTGACGTAACAGCAAGGGCTCTTGGCTGGGCATCTGCGGGAAAATCTGGGGAGAGGGGAACGGCGAGATTAGCATCAACCTGTAACAGGAAGTTGCCATGACAAAAAATTTAGTTAGCCAGACATCGAATTCAGTAGCACTACCAATCCCTGTGGGAGCGGGCTTGCTCGCGAAGAGGACGGCACATCCGGCATTGAAGTCGACTGACACTCCGCCTTCGTCGGAACGCCGCCCGGAGCAAGTCCGCTCCCACAGGAAATGTATTTCAGCTTGTGACCAAGGCCGTGAGGCAACTTGTCACGCGGCAAAAGACCACGCGGTTCATGCCCGAAAATGGGACTACTCTTTCAACGTTGATTGATCCAGATCAAAACCCGCAAAAGGAATTGATCCGGCGGCCGCAAGGCCAGACTCCCTGCGTTGTGATGCGTGCAGAAAAAGAACAAAAAGGGATTCGCCACACTCCATACCCGTGGGGGCCGTGGGTGCAGGCTTCCAGCCGGCAGCCGTACTACCTGACAGAGGAAGACTTATGTTCGGTTTAGAGGCACTTGATCTCGCCCGAATCCAGTTCGCGTTCACCATCTCGTTCCACATCCTGTTTCCGGCCATCACCATCGGCCTGGCGAGTTACCTGGCGGTACTCGAAGGCCTCTGGCTGAAAACCCATAACGACACCTACCGTGACCTCTACCATTTCTGGTCGAAGATCTTTGCCGTCAACTTCGGCATGGGGGTGGTTTCCGGCCTGGTAATGGCCTATCAGTTCGGCACCAACTGGAGCCGCTTCTCGGACTTCGCCGGTTCCGTGACCGGGCCGTTGCTGACCTATGAAGTGCTCACGGCATTCTTCCTCGAGGCCGGGTTCCTCGGCGTCATGCTGTTTGGCTGGAACAAGGTCGGGCGTGGCCTGCACTTCTTCGCCACCGTGATGGTCGCTATCGGTACGCTGATCTCGACCTTCTGGATTCTCGCCTCCAACAGCTGGATGCAGACCCCGCAGGGCTTCGAGATCGTCAACGGTCAGGTCATCCCCACCGACTGGCTGGCCATTATCTTCAACCCCTCGTTCCCCTATCGCCTGATGCACATGGCCACGGCGGCGTTCGTAGCCACGGCCTTCTTCGTCGGTTCCTCCGCGGCCTGGCATTTGCTGCGCGGCAAGGACAACCCTGCGATCCGCAAAATGCTCTCGATGGCCATGTGGATGGCGTTGATCGTGGCGCCGATCCAGGCGGTCATTGGCGACTTCCACGGCCTCAACACGCTTGAGCATCAGCCGGCGAAAATCGCCGCGATCGAGGGGCACTGGGAAAACAAAGGCAATGAGGCGACTCCGTTGATTCTGTTCGGCTGGCCGGACATGAAAGAGGAGAAGACCAAGTTCGCCGTTGAGATTCCGTATCTTGGCAGCCTGATCCTCACGCATTCCCTGGATAAACAGGTGCCGGCCCTCAAGGAGTTCCCGCCTGAAGACCGGCCAAACTCGACCATTGTGTTCTGGTCGTTCCGGATCATGGTGGGCCTGGGCTTCCTGATGATCTTCACAGGGTTGTGGAGCCTGTGGCTGCGCAAGCGTGACACCCTCTATACCTCGCGGCCGTTCCTGTACCTGGCGTTGTGGATGGGGCCGTCAGGCCTGATCGCGATCCTCGCCGGCTGGTTCACCACGGAAATCGGCCGTCAGCCGTGGGTGGTCTACGGCCTGATGCGTACGGCGGATGCGTCGTCCAACCATAGCTTCATGCAGATGAGCATCACCCTGATCCTGTTTGTCGTGGTTTATTTCGCGCTGTTTGGCGCCGGTCTTGGCTACATGATGCGCCTGGTGCGCAAGGGACCGAAGATCGACGAGGGCAAGGAAACCAACGACGGCGGCCCCGGCCAGAAACGCACACCGGCCCGTCCGTTGTCCGCAGCCGACGACGATCACGCCGATGCCGGCCACAGCCTGACCAAGGAGATTTGAATCATGGGTATTGATCTTCCGCTGATCTGGGCCGTGATCATCATCTTCGGCATCATGATGTACGTGGTCATGGACGGTTTCGACTTGGGCATCGGCATTCTCTTCCCGTTCATTCCGGGCAAGACGGATCGCGATGTGATGATGAACACCGTCGCCCCGGTCTGGGACGGCAACGAGACCTGGCTGGTGTTGGGTGGCGCGGCGTTGTTCGGCGCGTTTCCGCTGGCCTATTCGGTGGTGCTCTCGGCGTTGTACCTGCCGCTGATCCTGATGTTGATCGGGTTGATCTTCCGCGGTGTGGCCTTCGAGTTCCGCTTCAAGGCCAGGGATGACAAGCGTCACCTGTGGGACAAGGCGTTCATCGGTGGCTCGATCACTGCGACGTTCTTCCAGGGCGTTGCGCTCGGTGCGTTCATCGATGGACTGCCGGTGGTCAACCGGCAGTTCGCCGGTGGTTCACTGGACTGGCTGACACCGTTCACGATGTTCTGTGGTGCGGCGCTGGTGGTGGCCTATGCGTTGCTCGGTTGCACCTGGCTGATCATGAAGACCGAAGGCAAGTTGCAGGAACAGATGCATGACCTGGCTCGGCCATTGGCTTACGTGCTGCTGGCGGTGATCGGCATCGTCAGCATCTGGACCCCGTTGGCTCACGCAGAAATCGCCGCACGCTGGTTCACCATGCCGAATCTGTTCTGGTTCATGCCGGTGCCGATTCTGGTGCTGGTGACGATGTACGGCCTGATCCGCGCTGTGGCCCGCAACGCTCACTACACGCCGTTCCTGCTGACCCTGGTGCTGATCTTCCTCGGTTACAGCGGGTTGGGCATCAGCCTGTGGCCGAACATCATCCCGCCGTCGATCTCGATTTGGGATGCTGCCGCGCCACCGCAAAGCCAGGGCTTCATGCTGGTGGGCACGCTGTTCATCATCCCGTTCATCCTGGGCTACACCTTCTGGAGCTACTACGTGTTCCGCGGCAAGGTCACCCATGAAGACGGCTATCACTAGCCCCATGGAACCCTGCGATGGTGCCGCAATCGGCGCCATCGCACTGAAGGAGGATCAAAGCAATGAGCGGCAAAGATTCCCTGCACGACATTGAAGAAGCCGAAAAAAAGCCGCTGTGGCAGCGGCTAGGCTGGTTGGCCCTGATCTGGGCTGGCAGCGTGGGCGCCTTGTTCATCGTCGCCAGCCTGATGCGTCTGTTCATGAACGCGGCCGGCCTGACCACGCACTGACATCTCTCCCGTAGCCTCAAGGCACGGATTTATAACCCTCCGACCGGAGGGTTTTTTTTGCCTGTTACTTACGCGCCTTGAGGATCACGAATTTCGGATTGGCTGCCACTTGCTCGACACCACGGAACAATCGCGCCAGCTTGCTGTGGTAGCCCAGGTGACGATTGCCGACGATGTAAAGCGCGCCGCCCACGACCAACGCTTCGCGCGCTTGCTGGAACATCCGCCAGGCCAGGAAGTCGCCGACCACTTGTTGTTGGTGAAACGGTGGATTGCACAGCACGACATCAAGCGATTGCGGCTCCTGGCCGGCCAGGCCATCGCCGGCACGCACGGTCACTTCCCGTTCACCCAACGCTGCGCGCCAGTTTTCGCAGGCCGATTGCACGGCCATGAAAGATTCGTCCACCAGTGTGTAGCGGGCCTCGGGGTTTTGCAGGGCGCTGGCGATGGCCAGAACGCCATTGCCGCAACCGAGATCGGCGACCCGCGCCGAGCCGAGGTTTTTCGGCAGGTGTGGCAAAAACGCCCGGGTACCAATGTCCAGGCCTTCGCGGCAAAACACATTGGCGTGGTTGAGCAGTTCGATAGCCGGTTCGTCGAGTCTGTATCGCGTCGGGTAAGGCGACACGGCTGGTGCTTTGTCTTGAGCAGTGGCAATCAATAGCCGCGCTTTCTTCACGGCCAACGAGGCTTGCACTGGGCCGATGTAGCGCTCCAGCAAGTCGCCCGCCGCCCGGGGCAGATGTTTGATCATGGCCGCGGCAACCACTTGGGCGCCGGGCGCCAGTTGGTCCTGCAGGCGGATCAGTTGTTCCTCCAACAGCGCCAGGGTTTTCGGCACACGGATCAGCACGCAGTCGAACGGCCCGACAAGGGCCTCGCTGGCGGGGACGCCCGGTACCGCATCAAACGCCAGGCCGTTACGCACCAGGTTCTTTTCCAGGCCCTGGAAGGCCAGGAACGAATCACCGCTGCTGACCACCCGGACCTTACCCGCCAGGCTGGCCGCCAGCGCGCCGAAACTGTCATTGAGGACCAATACCCGGGTGTCTGACGCCGGCTGCTGTTCGGCCAGATGATTGAGCAGGTATTCATCGGCCGCATCGAAAGCTTGCAGCGGTTCGTTCTGCTGTTCGGGCTGGCGGATCAGGTCGAGGCTGGCGAAGGGTGTTTCGAGCAAAGGCATGGGGGGGCTCTGGGTAATCAACTGATGTCCCGCTACCCTAAGGCGTAGGAGCGGGCGGAGCCGTCCGAGTGTACTGCGCCGTGAAGGTCTACACGCTATCACTCAGGAGGGACCGCAAATGGTACGTTTTTTTTGCCTGGATTACCCGCAGGTTTTCCCGCAGTCGGGCTTTTCAGATGGCTCCGGACCGTGCCGCGGCGATGACGGCCGCAATCTTGTTGTTGACGCCAAGCTTCTCGATAGCCCTGTGTACATGAAAGTTGACTGTGCGCTCACTCAAATTGAGGATCCTGGCAATTTCATAGGCCGTCTTGCCATCGGCCGACAGTTTCAACACTTCAAGTTCCCGCCGTGACAAGGGGGGAATCTGAGGGGGAGCCGGTTTTTTCGGTTGCATTGCGATTGCCAGAGCGTGCAGATGGCGACTGATGAACACCGAGAACCCAAGATTCTCGTACAGCTCAAAAGCGGAAATGGGGCAATGGCTCCTGGCCAGGCTGAGAATACTGCGCAGGCCTGTTTCCTCATCGTGGATCGCCTGGGACCAGCCATGCTGCAAACCTTGTTGCTGCAACAACTGCCATAGCCATGGTGTCCTGGAAAAAAGCTCCTCGCTCCAGAGAACAGGCAATAATGAATGATTGCAATGAGCCATTACCGGATCTATTTGCGAGACGTGGTTTTTTTCATATTGGGTATTCCACTCATGAGGGAAATTGTTCAGGTTCACCGTACTGGCGTCGATCCCGACTGAGTTTGAAGTAATTGAAAAGCCACAGAATTTATATCCAAGGTTTTTGGCAAAATTGAGCGCGATTCGATAGGCCGTATTGATCTCTTGCGTATGCGCCAATTGCTTGAGCTGTGACTCTTTCCAGATCTCCATAGAATGATCTCCATAAGTGTGTCTTTTGGGTGAAGAATTGGATCCAAAATGCGGCACGTGACGAGTGTAGGACAGTTCCTACGGTGCTGGTGCAACAAATTTGCTCTTTTGGCTGTTGGAAAAGTGTATTTAAGGTTCTTAGGCAATTGATGAGTTAAAAAATCCATATGTCATTTTATATCTATGGTTGGGCGTAATATTTTGTAACAAGTCGCTGGTGCAGATTAATGTCACTACAAACTGTCGGTGTTTACGCTGCTTTCTTTGCGGGACACTGGGGGTGTCTTTTGATTGGAGCCTTCCATGTCCGTCAGTGAAGAAAAATTTACGCGTCAGACCTTGCGCGAGGTTCATCCGTTGACCCCGAACCTGTTTACCCTGCGCGCCACCCGGGATGCAGGGTTTCGTTTTCGGGCGGGGCAGTTTGCCCGATTGGGTGTCACCAAGGCTGATGGCAGCACGGTATGGCGTGCCTACTCCATGGTGTCCTCGCCCTTTGACGAGTTCCTCGAGTTCTTTTCCATTGTCGTACCGGGCGGTGAGTTCACCAGCGAACTGTGCCGACTGGGCGTTGACGATACATTACTGGTCGACCGCCAGGCTTTCGGCTACCTGACGCTGGACCGTTTTGTCGATGGACGCGATCTGTGGTTGTTATCCACAGGCACGGGCCTGGCGCCGTTCCTGTCGATACTCCAGGACTTCGAAGTCTGGGAGAGATTCGAGCGGATCATCCTGGTCTACAGCGTTCGCGAAGCCCGGGAACTGGCTTATCAGGAGCTGATCGCAGGGTTGGCGCAACGTGAGTATCTGGCGGAGTACACACACAAACTGCAGTTCATCACCACGGTCACTCGTGAGCAGCATCCTGGCGCATTGAACGGGCGTATCACCACGTTGATTGAAAACGGCGAGCTGGAGCGTGTCGCGGGTGTTGCGCTGACGCCTGAGCACTCACGGGTCATGCTGTGCGGCAATCCGCAGATGATCGATGACACGCGCAAGCTGCTTAAACAGCGGGACATGCACTTGAGCCTCAGTCGGCGACCCGGCCAGGTGGCGGTGGAAAACTTCTGGTAAGAAAAACGGCGCCTCAAAGCGCCGTTTTTTTTCGCTAATGAAGTCAAGGCCGGTTGTTCTGGGCCTTGAGCAAGTCGCGGATTTCGCCCAGCAATTCTTCTTCCTTGGTGGGAACCGGCGGCAGGCTAGGGGCCACGGCCTCTTCGCGCTTCAGGCGGTTGATGGCCTTGACGCCCATGAAAATCGCAAAGGCGACGATGACGAAGTCGATGATGGTCTGGATGAATTTGCCATACGCCAGCACCACCGCTGGAGTTGCGCCTTCTGCTGCCTTGAGCGTTATGGCCAGATCACTGAAGTCCACGCCACCGATCAGCATCCCGATTGGCGGCATGACCAGGTCACCGACAAACGACGTAACGATCTTGCCGAAGGCTGCACCGATAATGATGCCGACGGCCATGTCGACCACGTTGCCTTTGACCGCGAAGGCCTTGAACTCGTTAAGCACGCCCATAGGTTATTTCCTTGTTACAGATGAGGTTGATAAGCGCAGTGTAAATCAGCAAATCGCATCCTGCTCGAGTCAAGTGCCTGTTGTGCTTGCCAGCAATCGACCCGGGCGGTGTTGAAAAAATCACCGATCGATCTCATGTGTGGGCTGGTCAGCCATTCTGAGGCAGTTCGAATACGACTTTTCTCAACGACAGGGCGTCGTTTGTTTCAGCGAACCAGAGTTGAGAGACCATCCCTGAGTCGGGCCGTTTAAGTTGAACGCGCAGCTGGTGGTCAGGAGGCTGTATTTAGAACTAGTGCGTTTGTAGTTGTATTAACTGTTTCGTTAGTTCTGGAGGGCTAGAAAGTTATGTATTGCTCGGAGCGGATAGCTGTGTTTTGTTTAATTGATTTTGCACTAAATGTGTAACTGAATAAAGTTTGTATAGGTTTTCAAGTCGTTCAGTAAGGCGTGTCTCTAGTGTTTGTCGGGCGTGCGTGGAAAAACTTATACAAGTTTTTGTAGGGGGGCGTATATCGGTATGCCTGAGCCTGTTGAAATATTTTGAAAATATTAAACGGGTTGCAAAGTACCTGACCGTACTCGCGCGCCTTGGCTGAGCTATCATCGCGTTTTTTTCCGGGGGTTCCGATGGCCAAGGCCAAGCGCATGTATGGCTGCACCGAGTGCGGCTCAACCTTCCCCAAATGGGCCGGCCAGTGCGGTGAGTGCGGGGCCTGGAACACGCTCACCGAAACCATGGTGGAAAGCGGCGGGGCAGCTGCCCCCAGCGGTCGTACCGGCTGGGCCGGCCAGCAGGCGCAGATCAAGACCCTGGCCGAAGTCAGTGTCGAAGAAATTCCGCGTTTCTCCACCGCTTCCAGCGAACTCGACCGGGTTTTGGGTGGTGGTCTGGTGGATGGCTCGGTGGTGCTGATCGGTGGCGACCCGGGCATCGGCAAGTCGACCATTCTGTTGCAAACCCTGTGCAACCTCGCCAAGAGCATGCCGGCGTTGTACGTCACCGGTGAAGAGTCCCAGCAGCAAGTGGCCATGCGTGCACGGCGCCTGGGGTTGCCTCAGGATCAACTGCGGGTCATGACCGAAACCTGCATCGAAGCCATCATTGCCACGGCCCGTCAGGAAAAGCCCAGGGTGATGGTGATCGACTCGATCCAGACGATCTTTACCGAGCAACTGCAATCGGCCCCGGGTGGTGTATCCCAGGTACGTGAAAGCGCGGCGTTACTGGTGCGTTATGCCAAACAGAGCGGTACGGCGATCTTCCTGGTGGGCCACGTCACCAAGGAAGGCGCGCTGGCGGGCCCTCGGGTGCTGGAACACATGGTCGACACCGTGCTGTATTTCGAGGGTGAGTCCGATGGGCGCCTGCGTCTGCTGAGGGCGGTGAAGAACCGCTTCGGTGCCGTCAATGAATTGGGCGTGTTCGGCATGACCGACAAAGGCCTGAAAGAAGTCTCCAATCCGTCGGCGATTTTTCTGACCCGCGCCCAGGAAGAAGTCCCGGGCAGTGTGGTGATGGCAACGTGGGAAGGCACGCGGCCGATGCTGGTGGAGGTTCAGGCGCTGGTGGACGACAGTCACCTGGCCAACCCGCGTCGGGTCACGCTGGGGCTGGATCAGAACCGGCTGGCGATGTTGCTGGCGGTGCTGCACCGTCACGGTGGCATTCCGACCCACGATCAGGACGTGTTCCTCAACGTGGTCGGTGGGGTCAAGGTGCTGGAAACGGCGTCCGACCTGGCCTTGATGGCGGCGGTGATGTCCAGTTTGCGCAACCGGCCGTTGCCCCACGATCTGCTGGTGTTCGGTGAAGTCGGGCTGTCCGGTGAAGTGCGTCCGGTGCCTAGCGGTCAGGAGCGATTGAAAGAAGCTGCCAAGCACGGCTTCAAGCGGGCCATCGTGCCCAAGGGTAATGCGCCGAAGGAGGCTCCGGCAGGGTTGCAGATCATTGCCGTTACTCGCCTGGAGCAGGCCTTGGATGCGTTGTTCGAATAATCTGCAGGGGAAACACAAACCCTGTGGGAGCGGGCTTGGTCCGGGCGGCGTTCCGACGAAAGCGGTGTGTCAGTCAACGGAGATGCTGAATGTAACGGCCTCTTCGCGAGTAAGCCCGCTCCCACACTGGATGGTTGCCGGGCGGTCAGACTTCGATCAGGGCACCCAGTTCGCGCTCAAGCTCCTGCTGGTCGCCCAGATTTAGCTCGATCAACCGCCGCAGGCGCCCGATGGATTCCAGGCTGATGTGCCGGCAAACAAAGCCAAGTTGGCCATGGTCGTCATGGGCCAGTTGCACATCCATGGTGATGTCGGCCTCTTCGCTCAGATGTATGTCGACCAGAAAATCCTGCTGCGGGTTGCCCAACCAAGGATCGGGACGCTCGATCAATAACCCCTTGAGCGACAGATCAACCAACTTCACCGACCAGGTGGACTCACCCTGACTCAGCTCGGTTCGTGCATCGAACGCAATACGTTTGAAGCGGCGACGTTCGGCAGGGTGCTCGCTCATGGCGCGATCCTCGGAAATGTACGCTGACTATAGACCCGCCTGATCAAAGGCTGCCAGCGCGTGCAGGTGTCCAGACCAATGTCGGGGTATGGCCTTTGCCGTCAGGAGCGCTAAACTCGGGGTGGCTGTCTTTCTTGTCCACTCTGGCTGGAATAATAAAATGAAAAATAATAATAGCCCGCTACGCCATCTGCCTTGGCTGGTGCTGGCAATCGTAGGTGCGTGTGCCTTGGGTGTCGTGGCACTGCGCCGAGGCGAGGCCATCAACGCCTTGTGGATTGTGGTCGCTGCCGTGGCCATCTATCTGGTCGCCTATCGCTACTACAGTCTGTTCATCGCCAACAATGTCATGCAACTCGATGCGCGCCGGGCCACTCCCGCTGTGCTCAACAATGACGGTCTGGACTACGTTCCGACCAACAAACACATTCTTTTTGGTCACCACTTCGCAGCCATCGCCGGTGCAGGTCCGCTGGTCGGTCCGGTGCTGGCGGCGCAGATGGGCTACCTGCCCGGCACGCTGTGGCTGATCGCCGGCGTGGTGCTGGCCGGTGCCGTCCAGGACTTCATGGTCCTGTTCATGTCCACCCGCCGCAACGGTCGCTCCCTGGGCGACATGGTCCGTGAAGAAATGGGCCGCATCCCCGGTACCATCGCGCTGTTCGGCTGCTTCCTGATCATGATCATCATCCTCGCGGTGCTGGCGCTGATCGTCGTGAAGGCCCTGGCCGAAAGCCCCTGGGGCATTTTCACGGTGATGGCGACCATCCCGATCGCGATGTTCATGGGCGTCTACATGCGCTACATCCGCCCCGGTCGCATCGGCGAAATCTCGGTGATCGGCGTGGTGCTGCTGCTCGGTTCGATCTGGCTCGGTGGGCAGATTGCCGCGGATCCGGTGTGGGCCAAGGCGTTCAGCTTCACTGGCGTACAAATCACCTGGATGCTGATCGGCTACGGTTTTGTCGCGGCGGTGTTGCCGGTATGGCTGATCCTGGCGCCGCGTGACTACCTGTCGACCTTCCTGAAAATCGGCACCATCGTGGCCCTGGCCATCGGCATCCTGGTGACCATGCCCGAGCTGAAAATGCCGGCGCTGACCCAGTTCATCGACGGCACCGGCCCGGTATGGAAGGGCGGTCTGTTCCCGTTCCTGTTCATCACCATCGCCTGTGGCGCGGTCTCGGGTTTCCATGCGCTGATCTCTTCCGGTACTACACCGAAACTGCTGGATAACGAAACCAACGCCCGCTACATCGGTTACGGCGGCATGCTGATGGAATCGTTCGTGGCGATCATGGCCATGGTCGCCGCGTCGGTGATCGAGCCAGGCGTGTACTTCGCCATGAACAGCCCGGCTGCCGTGGTTGGCGGTGATGTGGTGGCGGTAGCGACAGCGGTCAGCAACTGGGGCTTTGCCATCACGCCGGAAGCGTTGCAGGCGGTGGCCCATGACATCGGTGAAACCACCATCCTGGCCCGTGCCGGTGGTGCGCCGACCCTGGCGGTGGGGATCGCACAGATCCTGCACAGTGTTCTGCCGGGTGAAAACACCATGGCGTTCTGGTACCACTTCGCGATCCTGTTCGAAGCGCTGTTCATCCTGACCGCGGTCGACGCCGGTACCCGTGCCGGGCGCTTTATGCTTCAGGACTTGCTCGGTTCGTTCGTGCCGGCCCTGCGCCGCACCGAATCCTGGACCGCCAACCTGATCGCCACCGCCGGTTGCGTGGCCATGTGGGGCTGGTTGCTGTACCAAGGGGTGATCGACCCGCTGGGCGGTATCAACACCTTGTGGCCGCTGTTCGGTATCTCCAACCAGATGCTGGCCGGTATCGCGCTGATGCTCGGCACCGTGGTGCTGATCAAG
>NZ_JBGLYV010000279.1:0-262 GCF_047304225.1 Pseudomonas sp. Pseusp3
GTCCCAGAAGGTCATAAGTTCCCGGATATCATTTTCTTCGGAACTTGATATCAAGGAGAATATGAACATGCCCAACAATTTCCCCGGTTCCTCGTCCTGCGTCATGAACACCAACGTCGAGCATATGAAGATGAAGTACGGCATCTCTCATATGATTGCCGCTTTCCCCTACGAAGTGATTGGATTGAGCAACGGGATTTATCCGCTCGGCAATGACAAATTTGAAGGAAAGATGGTTCTTCAAGGCCAAACCTTCCCATGG
>NZ_JBGLYV010000280.1:0-260 GCF_047304225.1 Pseudomonas sp. Pseusp3
CGAGCAAGCCCGCTCCCACACGGTTATTGGGCGTTCCCGGAGTTTGCGCCAGGCCTTGATCCCCTGTGGGAGCGGGCTTGCTCGCGAAGGCGGCGTGTCAGGCGAGGTAGATGTCGGCTGTGCCGGCCTCTTCGCGAGCAAGCCCGCTCCCACACGATTGTTGGGCGTTCCCGGGATTTGCGTCTGGCCGAGATCCCCTGTGGGAGCGGGGGGGGGGGGGGAGGGGGCGGGGGGGGGGGGGGGTGTTATTTTTGTGGGGG
>NZ_JBGLYV010000281.1:0-256 GCF_047304225.1 Pseudomonas sp. Pseusp3
GCGCCCCCCGCTCCCGGCCCCCCCCCTCCCCCACCCCCCCCCCCCCCCCCCCCCCCCCCCCCCCCCCCCCCCGCTCCCACAGAAGAGCAGATCAACGGCGGATCGACGTACACAGACGCTCTTCACCACTCAACAGGCCGAGCGTTAGCTCGCCTGCAGCTTTTGATCCACCCGCCCCCTCGGCAGGCTGAGCGGAGGTGTTCATCCGGGGATAGGCGCGCAGCGCCGTGCGGCGAAGCCGCACACATTGCAGGGA
>NZ_JBGLYV010000282.1:0-256 GCF_047304225.1 Pseudomonas sp. Pseusp3
CCTTCTCAATTCGTAGACCTGCGCCGTTGAATGAAAAACCAACAAATAGGCCATCGAACTGAACGAAGCTCTGAACGCTAAAAAATAAGCCACACGACCAACCGCACCTCTGTAGGAGCGAGCTTTCTCGCGATGGACGTCAACGATTACGCCGGCTGCCTGAATTCCCCCGGTGTCCTGGCGTTTTTTTCGAGCCCCCAAGCGACAAAAAGGAAAAACCGTAAAATTAGATAAAGCCCCCCCGGAAGCCCCCACC
>NZ_JBGLYV010000283.1:0-254 GCF_047304225.1 Pseudomonas sp. Pseusp3
CGTAGTCGGGCATGCCGACCATCAGGCGCGCGGCCTGACCGAGGTATTTACCGAGGCGACTCAGGTCATTGAACATGGTGCAAATCCTCGATCACGCTTCCGGCTGCGCCTGGAATGGCGATTCTTTATCCGTACGCTCCTTGCTGCCCCAGGCGGAAATACCGACCTTGAGCGCATAGAACAGGATGCTGAACACCACGAACAGGAACAGCGCGGTCAGCGTTGCGTTGGTGTAGGCGTTGAAGATCACGTGC
>NZ_JBGLYV010000284.1:0-252 GCF_047304225.1 Pseudomonas sp. Pseusp3
GTCCCCTAGGGGACTCGAACCCCTGTTACCGCCGTGAAAGGGCGGTGTCCTAGGCCACTAGACGAAGGGGACACGCTGCCCGGAACACATGGTGTGTGTTTCGGTGCCCAGATCCGCGTCCGAAGACTTGGTTCTGGTTTCACTCAGCCCTGCCCGAAAGCAACGCTGTTTAAAATTGGAGCGGGAAACGAGACTCGAACTCGCGACCCCGACCTTGGCAAGGTCGTGCTCTACCAACTGAGCTATTCCCGC
>NZ_JBGLYV010000285.1:0-249 GCF_047304225.1 Pseudomonas sp. Pseusp3
TTGGGTAATTTTGTTGCTGGCCCGCTCTATCAGGTTGCGATGCTCAGGTTTGTTGCCGGGCCTGCTTTAGTTATGCTGGGTTTCCGGGGCGTGGTGGCTTATGGGGGGTGGGGTAGGGGGTTACTCTTTTACTAATCGCGCCTTTAAATGATCGTCAAGGTAGATAATTTCTTTGGGTGGTTCTCGTAGTTGTGGCTGGTGCATGTTATTTAATTTCAGGCGTTAGAGAAGTTCTTCACGTAAGCGACC
>NZ_JBGLYV010000286.1:0-247 GCF_047304225.1 Pseudomonas sp. Pseusp3
ATCGTTGACGTCCATCGCGAGCAAGCTCGCTCCTACAGAAGAGCAGAGCAAAGGCAGATCGGCGTCCCCCCACGCTCCTCACCACTCAACAGGCCGAGCGTTAGCTCGCCTGCAGCTCTTGATCCACCCGCCCCCTCGGCAGGCTGAGTGGAGGTGTTCATCCGGGGAATGGCGCGCAGCGCCGTGCGGCGAAGCCGCACACATTGCAGGGAGGTGCAGCGAAGCAAACCGTAGAGCAATGCCCCCG
>NZ_JBGLYV010000287.1:0-243 GCF_047304225.1 Pseudomonas sp. Pseusp3
CGCCACCCCGAGCGTGGACGAAAACGGCACCATCACCTACACCGCGACCCTAACCGATACCCAGGGCAAACCGGTGACCGCGCAGAACGGTCCGGTCACCGTGACCCTGGACAGCGGCAAGGTCATCACCATCGCCGAAGGCCAGAGCTCCGGCAGCCTGCCGGTCACCGTCGGCAACGACGTTTACAAGGGGCCAACCACTGTCAGCGAATCCATCAAGGATGCAGTGGGTGGCAACCTCGA
>NZ_JBGLYV010000288.1:0-242 GCF_047304225.1 Pseudomonas sp. Pseusp3
CGTTAGCTCAGTTGGTAGAGCAGTTGGCTTTTAACCAATTGGTCGTAGGTTCGAATCCCACACGACCCACCATTTTTGAAACCAGGTAACACTGGAATCGAATCTTAAGATCAGACGCCAAAAGCTCTGTTCGCAGAAGGCGCCTCTCGAAGGTGCCTTTTTTTTACCGGGGTATAGCGCAGTCCGGTAGCGCGCCTGCTTTGGGAGCAGGATGTCAGGAGTTCGAATCCCCTTACCCCGAC
>NZ_JBGLYV010000028.1:0-68854 GCF_047304225.1 Pseudomonas sp. Pseusp3
GTCCTCGACGACCTCAAGCGCGCCTGCCAGGCCAACGACTCCCACGCCACCCGCCAGGCCCTCGACGCCTGGGCCCGCCAACAACCGGAAACCCTGGCCGACATGGCCGCCCGCTTCGTGCCGCTGTCCAATGCCCTCGACGGCCTGAACGGCGCGCTTTACAGCGAAACCGGCCAGTATTGGCAAGGTGATGAATTGTGGCGGGCGATCAAGGCGATCCCGATTGCCGAACGGGTTCAGGATCCGGTCGGCGACACTGGGTTGCCGCCGCTTTATCCCAAGTAGAATCAAATGATCGCAACCTTCGAAAGCGCCTGCATCAGGTGGATGTACACCCTCAGGAGCCATCGAAGGCTGCGATCTTTCAGCCCTTTTCAGCCACTCACGATGGCCTGTTCAACGGATCAGACATGCTTGGCCCAAAGCACATTGTCGCCTGCCCCAGGTGCCCAATCCTCAACATATGACGTATGTGCCTGAATGCAGGACCAGTTCTGCCCGGCGTGGCTCACCAACGCGTTTTTTGCATACTGAGTATTCAACTTCCACGCCGGATATGCCCCACCATCACCTTGTGTGCTGACGCTCAGGACATTACTTGATGATGACAGCTTGCCGTTCAGGTCGAGCGCCCTCACAAAATAACGGTACTCGGTCCCTGACGTCAGGTCCGTGTCCTCAAACGAAGTCTGATCTGCACCTACGCGCTTGACCTCCTGGCCGTCGCGAAAAATCAGGTAGTTCGTTATTGCCACCGGGCCTGAGGAGGCCCCCCACATCAAGCTGATACTGCGCTCTGTCTGGCCCATGCTGTGCAGGTTCGCCGGAGCGCTCGGCGCCCCGACCTCACCCTCCTCTGGCAACGTACGCACCTCGATAGCCGGACTTGGACGTGAAACATTGCCTGTCTCGTCGACTGCGCTAATAAAATAGCTGTAGACGGTGTCAGGCATCACGGCATGGTCGATCCAGGTCAGTTGTGGTGCCGCGACATCGACTGTAGCGGTCCCGTTGCGCGTAATACGGTAAAACGCGATAGGAGAAGCCCCCGTTGCAGCATTCCACGTCAATACCACCTGCTTGTCAGTGATATCACTGGCCTTCAAACCGGTCGGCGTGGTCGGACGCTCGCCTCCTCCAGACGACACAAAATCCAGGTCCACTACGTGATAGAACGCATTTCCGGTATCGGCGACCTCCCAGACAGCCAACAACACGTGATACCCCTCTCGTTTTGGCAGCGGGACCCCATGGATGGTGGGCGACGGCGGCTTCATGTCGTTTGAGTGTTCCCAATAGGGCTTCAGATTCAACTGCACCGTATAGAAAGGCTCGGCATCAAATTGATCGCGCGCCAGCGCTCTGCTGCTATCCCAATCAGCCTTGGTAATGAAGTAGTTCCAGCGACGGGTAACGTGGTTGGCGGTGAAATGCCAAGAGACATCCAGTGTTTCGCCGCTTCGCACTTCATGTTTTTGCCAGTGGCTACCCGGCTGATCCAGTTTTTGGCCGGTGGCTTGATTGGCGCTGGCAATTTTGCCGTCAGGAGGCGGCGCAAAATTGGCCACGTCCTCTTTGGCGTATGCATCAGCCACGTCGGCGGAAGTTTCGGGAAAAAACTTGCCGGACTCGCGCTGGTTCAAAGCCCCTTCATCCAACTCGCCTGCCTGCCAGGCAAAGTACGCCCGGGATGCGGGGGAAAACACGTGGCCATGACGCGGCGTGTTGATTCGGCTGATGGTACTCGGATGACTGTTTGACATGACGTTTCTCCACTGAGGCTGGATGAATGCGAGGTTCGATTCCATTGAGATCACATGTGAACAACACAACTTCAGCGTTTTTGAAGCGACACTATTTTCCCTTCAGGCTGAAACTCATAAATTGCGTCGCTGCCGCTCTGCAAGGCTCCATGCGCAGGGTCGATTAAACACCCTGCCCACCATAGTGGGAACTGTCATAACTGACAGGTAGGCATGACCGTTCGTAGGATTTTTTCATCGAGATCCGTAGCTGCACTCAATCAAGGCGTTCAGCAACCTTGGTCGTTTGTCAGTAAACTCTCCCCCCTTTCGTCGCCTCCATTTTTCCTGCGACCATCACCTTTTTATTTAGCGGAGTTGCCCTTGCGCTTGTTCCACACCTCCGACTGGCACCTCGGGCAGAACCTGCACGGCCAGGATCGCGATTTCGAACACGGCTGTTTTCTCGACTGGCTGCTGCGTCAACTGAAGCTCGATCAGCCGGACGTGCTGTTGATCGCCGGCGATATCTTCGACACGGTCAATCCGCCGGTCAAAGCCCAGGAACGCCTCTACGACTTCATCGTCAGCGCCCACGAACAGCAGCCATTGCTGACCATCGTGATGATTGCCGGCAACCACGATTCCGGCTCGCGGATCGAACTGCCCGCGCCGTTGATGCGCCGCCTGCGCACGCATGCCCTCGGTCGTGTGCTGTGGCTGGATGACGGGCAACTGGATGCCGAGCGCTTGCTGTTGCCGCTGCCGGACGCCAAGGGCAAAACCGTCGCCTGGTGCCTGGCGCTGCCGTTCCTGCGCCCTGCCGAAGTCACCGGCGCGCATCTGGGCGACAACTACCTGCGTGGCATTGGCCAGGTCCATGAATGGCTGATCGAGGCGGCGAACGCAAAGCGCAAGAAAGGCCAGGCGCTGATCGCCATCAGCCACGCGCACATGGCAGGCGGTTCGGTGTCGGAAGACTCCGAGCGCAGCCTGATCATCGGCAATGCCGAAGCGCTGCCCGCCAGCCTGTTCGGGCCGAGCATCAGTTACGTTGCCCTCGGCCACTTGCACAAACCGCAGAAGGTCAACGGCGAGGAGCGCATCCGCTACAGCGGCTCGCCGATTCCGCTGTCGTTCTCCGAGATCAGCTATCAGCACCAGATTCTCGACATCCGGCTCGAGGGCGAAACCCTGGTCAGCGTCGAACCGAAAATGATCCCCCGCGCGGTCAACCTGCAACGCATCGGCCCGGCGCCATTGAGCGAGATCCTGCTGCAACTGGCGGATCTGCCGAACATCGATCTGTTGGCCGACATCCAGCGCCAGCCGTGGCTGGAAGTGCGGGTGCGCCTTGATGAACCGCAGCCAGACCTGCGCAATCAAGTGGAAACCGCCCTGCAAGGCAAGGCCGTGCGCCTGGTGCGCATCGCCGCGGAATACGCCGGCAACGGCAGCCGTAACGGCGTCGAGGATGGCAACACACTGATCGAGCTGGACCAGCTCACACCTCAGGAGCTGTTCAGCCGCGCCTGGCAGGACAACTACGGCAGCGAGGTCGACGAGCAGACCCTCAAGGACTTTGCCGAGCTGTTGCAGGACGTGCAGATGGAGAGCGAACAGCCATGAAAATCCTCGCGATCCGCCTGAAGAACCTCGCCTCGCTGGCCGGGCCGTTTGAGATCGACTTTACCGCCGAACCCCTGGCCAGTGCCGGTCTGTTCGCCATCACCGGGCCGACCGGCGCCGGAAAAAGCACCCTGCTCGATGCGCTGTGCCTGGCGCTGTTTGGCGCCGTACCCCGCCTGAACAACACCGGCCGCGACGCCAAGGTGCCGGACGCCGACGGCGAAATCGGCACGGGTGACCCGCGGACCCTGCTGCGTCGCGGCACGGGCGAAGGTTATGCGGAAGTGGATTTCGTCGGTGTCGACGGCCGTCGTTACCGCGCCCGCTGGGAAGCCAATCGCGCTCGGGACAAGGCCGCCGGCAAGCTGCAGGCCAGCCGCCAGAGCTTGCGTGACATCGATCAGGATCAATTGCTCGCCAGCCAGAAAGGCGAATACAAGACTCAACTCGAAGCCGCCCTGGGGCTGAACTTCGAACAATTCACCCGCGCCGTGCTGCTGGCCCAAAGCGAGTTCAGCGCATTCCTCAAGGCCGACGACAACGACCGCAGCGAACTGCTGGAGAAGCTCACCGACACGGCGCTCTATACGCGTCTCGGTCGTCGGGCCTTCGACAAGACCAAGGACGCGCGCGAGACCCACAAGCTGTTGCAGGACCAGGCCAGCGGGGTCACGCCACTGTCGCCTGAAGCCCGGGCCGAGCTCGATGAGCGCTTCAATGAAGCTCAGCAGCAACTTAAAACCCGGCAGGCGCAGCTCAAACAGTTGGAGTTGCAACACAGCTGGCTCAAGGACTTGCAGCAGTTGCAGGACGCACAACAGAGCGCCACCGAACAACTGCAAGCAGCCCAACAGCACTGGGACAGCCTGACCGGCGAGCGCTTGAAGCTGACTCGTCTGGAGCAACTGGCCCCGCAACGGCACCAGTTCGCGCGCAAGACCGAACTGAGCGCCCAGCTCACACCGCTGGCGGCACACATTCAACAGCATATCCAACAGCAAACCGGACTGAACGCGCGTCAGGTTCAGCTCGAACACAGCCTGAGCGCGGCGAAAACGGCACTGGCCGCGGCCCAGAGCCAACACAGCCACAGCGCGCCACTGCTGCGTCAGGCCTTCGAAGAGCAAAGCACCCTCGCCCGCCTGGTCAAGGATGCGAGCCTCAGCGCCGACCTCAAGCAGCAGGCAGAACTGGCCTGCACTCAGGGGCAAAGCACGATTCAGGGTTTGCTCGACCAGCAGAAGCAGGTCGCCGAACGCTTGCAACGGATTGCCGCTGAACTTGAACAGAGCACTCATCTGGCGCCGCTGAGCGATGCCTGGAACGCCTACCGTGATCGTCTGCAACAACTGATGCTGATCGGTAATCGCTTGAACAAGGGCCAGGCTGAACTGGCCACCCTGGAGCAGAGCGCCGCACGCGCTGCCGAAGAACTGACCACACAGCGTCATGACCTCGAGGTGCTGTACAAAGAGGCTGGCGCCGAACCCGAAGCGGTGGCCGAGCAGATCCGGATTCTCGGCAGCCTGCTGCAGGACAACCGCAAGCAACTGCGGGCCGTTGAAGAACTGATGCGGCTTTGGGCCAGCCAGCAAGAACTGGACAAGCTCGGCGCCGAGCTACAGCAGCGCCAGCTCGCGGCGCAGCAAGAGCGTGATCGCCTGACCCAGGACGGTGTGAAGACCAAGGCCGAGCTGACCATCGCCGAACAGACCCTGACGGTCACCCGCGACTTGCTGGAACGCCAGCGTCTGGCGCGCAGTGCCAGCGTCGAAGAACTGCGTGCGCAGTTGCAGGACGATCAGCCGTGCCCGGTTTGCGGCAGCCCGGACCACCCTTATCACCAGCCCGAAGCCTTGCTGCAAAGCCTCGGCCGGCACGATGAAAGCGAACAGGCCAATGCCCAGAAAGCCGTGGACCTGCTCAAGGAAAAACTCACCGATCTGCGCGCTGAAGTCGGCGGCCTGATTGCCCAGCAAAAAGAATTGCTGCGACAGCAGGAACAGCTCGCGACTCAGCAACAAAGCCTGGCGCCGAGCCTTGAAGCGCACCCGCTGTCCGCTCAACTGTTGGTCCAGGATGCGGACAAACGCGATGCCTGGCTGGCACAACAAAGCAGCCAGTTGAACCAGAGCATTGCCCAGGACGAACAACGGCAAACCGCCCTGCTCACCCTGCAACAGGACGCTGCGCGCCTGACGCAGCAACTGCGCAGCGCCGAAACGGCGAACCAACAGGCGACACAACAGCTGCTCGACCAGCAACGGGAGTTGAGCAGCGACCGCCAACGCCTGGACGAAGAACTGAGCACGTTCAGCACCCTGTTGCCCGCCGAGACCCTGGAAGCGCTGCGCAACGAACCCGCCGCGACTTTCATGCAGCTCGACCGGCAGATCGCCCAGCGTCTGCAACAACTCGACCAGCAGCGCGATGAACTCGGCGAACAGCAACAACGCCAGCAGACGCTGGACAAAGAACAGTACCAACAGCAGACCCGCGCCCAACAACTGGACGCTACGCAGCAGCAATTCACCGCGCTGGCAGGACAGCAACAGGCTTGCCAGGAAAAACTGACGCAACTGCTGGGCGAACACGCCAGCGCCGAACAATGGCAACAACAACTCGATCAGGCCGTCGAGCAGGCACGCACTGCCGAAGCAGCGGCCAATCAGGAACTGCAAAGCGTGCGCACGGAGCTGGTGCAACTGGCCGCCGAACTCAAGGCGCAACAGGAACGCGTACAAGCCCTGGAAAGCGAAGACCGCGAGCTGAGCGCCAGGATCGACGACTGGCGCGCGCAGCATCCAGAACTGGACGACGGCGGACTGCAGGAGTTGTTGAGCGTCAGCGAGCAACAGCTCAGCGAACTGCGTCAACGATTGCAGCAGAGCGAAAAAGCCATCGAACAAACCAGGGTGTTGCTGCAAGAGCGGGATCAACGCTTGCTCGATCATCAAGCGCAACACAACGGCAACCTCGACGCCGGACAACTGGCTGCCGCACTGGTCGACCTGCAAAACCTGGCGGCCACCAGCGAGCAAC
Source organism: Pseudomonas sp. Pseusp3 (assembly GCF_047304225.1). Lineage (NCBI taxonomy): Bacteria > Pseudomonadati > Pseudomonadota > Gammaproteobacteria > Pseudomonadales > Pseudomonadaceae > Pseudomonas > Pseudomonas sp. Pseusp3. Next base: position 6,414 of record NZ_JBGLYV010000028.1, read on the forward strand.
ATTGCGCCGAACTGCGCGCCGAACAGGCCGAGGACCAGCGCCGGCAGAACGCCAATCAGGCCCTGGCGCAGCAAATCGCCGACGCCTACGGCGAGTATCAACGCTGGGCTCGCTTGAATGCGCTGATCGGCTCCGCCACCGGCGACACCTTCCGCAAGATCGCCCAGGCCTACAACCTTGACCTGCTGGTGCACCACGCCAACGTGCAATTGCGCCAACTGGTGCGCCGCTATCGCCTCAAGCGTGGCGGCAGCATGCTCGGGTTGCTGGTGATGGACACCGAGATGGGCGACGAACTGCGTTCGGTGCATTCGCTGTCCGGTGGCGAGACCTTCCTGGTATCGCTGGCGCTGGCCCTCGGCCTGGCATCGATGGCGTCGAGCACGCTGAAAATCGAGTCGCTGTTCATCGACGAAGGCTTCGGCAGCCTCGATCCGGAATCCCTGCAACTGGCCATGGACGCCCTCGACGGCTTGCAAGCCCAGGGCCGCAAGGTCGCGGTTATTTCCCACGTACAGGAAATGCATGAACGGATTCCGGTGCAGATTCAGGTCCGCCGCCAGGGCAACGGCCTGAGCACCCTGGAGGTGAAATGAACACGCTGTATTCCTTCCGCCGCTGCCCGTACGCCATGCGCGCACGCATGGCCCTGCACTATTCGGGGGTGGCCGCGGACATCGTCGAAGTCAGCCTGAAGGCCAAGCCTGCCGAGATGCTCGCGCTGTCGGGCAAAGGCACGGTGCCGGTACTGAACGCCGATGGCCGGGTGATCGACGAAAGCCTCGACATCATGCGCTGGGCGCTGGCGCAGAACGATCCCCAGGACTGGTTGCTCAAGAATGATCCTGATGCGGCGGCACACATCGCCCCGCTGATCGAACAGAACGATCAGGTGTTCAAGGTGCACTTGAATCGCTACAAGTACGCCGAGCGTTATCCCGAGCAGCCGATGGAGGTTTATCGCAGCGAAGGTGAGGTGTTCCTGCGCAGGCTGGATCAGTTGCTGGAAGGACGGGACTATTTGCTGGCGGACCATCCGAGCCTGGCGGATGTCGCATTGATGCCGTTCGTACGGCAGTTTGCACATGTGGATCGCGAGTGGTTCGGGCAGACGCCTTACCTGCGCTTGCAGGCGTGGCTACAGCGGCTTTTGGCGTCGGACCTGTTCACATCAATCATGAAGAAATAACCACCCCCTGTAGGAGCCAGCTTGCTGGCGATGGTGTGTCAGTTGACGCTGTGGTGCCTGATACGCCATCGCCAGCAAGCTGGCTCCTACAAAGGCCAGCGGTGTGTCGAGGATTCAGGCCAGCACCCCACACATCCCTATCACCGAGCAATCGACCTGGAACGGCCCGAAAACCACACCTTCACTCCTGATGGGCGGATTGCCGGCCAGCATGCCCTGAGCATTGGCGTTTTCGATGTTGCGGGCAATGTTGTGGTTGGCTTCGATGGCCCGGGCCAATGAACCCGCCGAGCCCTGTCCGATCCCCAACAGGGAGGATCCGTTGGTCATGAACGCCAGGAAGGCGATGACCCAAAGTCTGTGCCCTTTCATGCGCCGACCACTCCTGCGAGTTCAGCCTGATCAGCGCTCGCGCTTTGCGCACGGTGTTCAAACTGGATGCCGGGATAAGCGACCTGGATCGGTGCTTCAACGCTGGATTGCGACTGGGCTGAAAGGCTGACCACCAGCACCATGGCAAGGTAAAGACCGATCGCCACATAGGCGTCGTGTTTGGCAGAAGTGAGAATTGCGCTGGCCATGATGTTCTCCGCAGGCATGTTTCAATACCCACAGAATCGATCAAAAGAGCCTGGGTAACCACTCAGGGTTATCCATAGTGACCATCAGCCTCATTGATCATTAAGCCAGACTATTTCAGTCTTCAATAAAACTCATCAAGCGTTCGCGGCCAGCATCCGGCTCACCCGGAACAGGGTCGGCTGCCGACAAAATGGGGGTGGAATAGAGAAAAAGAAGAACCAATGCCAGACGCGTCACCATGCTGCCGATCCTTGCCGTGAGGGGGAGTCAAAAAATCAGCGTCAATTTAAACTCATGGCGATGTGATATCAAGCGTGACATTGATAGCAATTTGATGCTGTCGTAAATGCGTTATGCAGGAGCGACATCACTCTGATCGTTTTCGACACTCGTGTTTTCAACACAAGGGTCTTCGATCATCAGTGACTTCGCTCCTGCATAAAGGCAGGGGTGAACGTTCAGGCTTGGGTTTTGTGGTCCAGCGCGGCGTAGAAGTTGGCGCTCTGTTGCAGGTACTTCTGGGTGTAGCTCTGGGTGTGGGCTTTTTTGTCGCTGATTTCAACGTTGGCACTGGCTGGCAGCGCAACGGTGGCAGAAATGGCGGATGCGGCGATGACAGAGAAGATGTTGAAGTTCATGGCGGTATTCCTCGGATTCAGTTGGCTTGCTTGCCCGGTGGGGCCGTGAAGCAAACTTAACCCTCGAGGGTTCATGCCTTGAAATGCTTTGTAGCATTACCAGATATCAGCGTCATTGATAAAAGCAGGCAGGCCCCATTAACCGGGGCCTGCGGCTTATTGACGCAGCAGAAACCTGAGGTCGCTTGGCGCGTGCATCGGGAGTTTTTGCACGGTCTTGCCCAGCAAACCGGTCTTGGCATCGCGTTCGACGACGACAATCTGGTTGCTCTTCTGGTTGGCGATCAACAGGAATCTGCCGCTCGGATCGAGGCTGAATTCTCGCGGATGATCGCCCTCCACCGCCCGGCGTTGCAGCTCGTTGAGGTGGCCGGTGGCCGGATCAATCGCAAACACCAGCAGTTGATTGGCCGTGCCACGGTTGCTGACGTAGAGGAACTTGTCGTCAGCTGAGGCATGCAGCGCCGCCGCAGCCTTGTCTGAGACCGGTTGCCCGGCGGCAAGATCAACCATCTGCGTCTGCTCGAGTTGGCCGTCGTGGTAATCGAACACTGCCACCTGTGCACTCATTTCCATGGTCAGCCAGGCGTGTTTGCCATCGGCGCTGAACAGCAGATGACGGGGTCCGCTACCGGGCGGCAGCTCCACGAATGCCGGGGTTGCCGGGGTCAATGGCAGTTCTGGATTGGCCTTGGGGTCGAAGCGGTAGGCAAACACCTTGTCGGCGCCCAGGTCGTTGGAGAACACGTATCTGCCGTCCGGCGACGGGATCGTCGAATGCACGTGGGCCGAGGCCTGGCGTTCGGGATTGATCCGGCTCGCCGGGTGGCTGCTCATCTGCACCACGGGTTTGAGCTTGCCATCGGCCGCCACCGGCAATACTGCGAGGGTGCCACCCGGGTCTTCGGCCACCGAGTAATTGCTGACAAACAGATGGCGGCCATCGGCGCTGAGACTGGAATGGGTCGGCTCGTTGCCCAGGCTTTGTACCTGGCTGATCAGGCTCAGCGCATGGGTCTTGGGATCAATCGAGTAACTGCTGACACGCCCTACCGGATCCGCCTGACCCGGGCCGTTTTCATTGACCACGAACAAGTGTCGGTGGTCCTTCGACAGGGTCAGCCACGAAGGATTCTCGCTTTTGATCACTTGCAGGGGCCTGGTATTGATCTGCCCGGTGCGGCTGTCGAAAGCCAGACGGTAGATACCCTGGCTTTGACTGGCGGTGTAGGACCCCACGAGCAGTTGATAGTCGTCGGCGGACGCAGCCTGAACTCCCATCGCACCGATACTGCCGGCCATCAACAGCGGCCAGAGTTTATTCATCCTCAGGTTCATCGTCATCGTTGTCACCGCTGACGACATCGCCCAGGCACACCAAACGGTGCTCACCTGAATCACCGATGATCAACCAGCTTTGCAGTGAGGCGTCGTATGTCGCAGCCTGAACCTGCGCCGGGGTGAACTCCCAGTGCTTGGCCGCGCGGCCGTCCATGCATTCGATATGCAGGTTGTCATCGACATCAAGGGCGAATTCGAAGGCATGCAGCCCGTCGATTTCCACCATTCCACAGTGTTCGAGGGCATTGAGCAGGGTGTCGGTTGCGGCAGTCATGGCAGTCAATCTTTGGATGGGAAAACCGCAATGATAGCTCATGGCACCGCATTCCCCTCATCTGGAATGACCAACCTGTGGGAGCGGGCTTGCTCGCGAAAGCGGTCTGTCAGGCAACATTCATGTTGAATGTCCAATTGCATTCGCGAGCAAGCCCGCTCCCACAGGGATTGTATTGGTCTGTTACAGCGCCTCACGCGATGGCTGGCCATCCACCAGTCGCTGGATACGCATCGGATTGCCGTTCTTCAGCGCATCCGGCAGCAGATTGTCGGGGTAGTTCTGCAAGCACACCGGTCGCAGGAAGCGATCGATGGCCAGTGTGCCCACCGACGTACCACGCGCATCGGACGTTGCCGGGTAAGGCCCGCCGTGGACCATCGAATCACAGACCTCCACGCCAGTCGGATAGCCATTGAGCAGGATTCGCCCGACCTTCTGTTCCAGCAACGCCGTAAGCCCGGTGAACTGCTCGAAGTCCGCCGGCTCGCCAATGAGGGTGGCGGTCAATTGGCCGTGCAGGCCGTTCAAGGCGGCCATCAGTTGCGCATGATCGGCCACCTCAACCACCACGGTGGCCGGACCGAACACTTCCTCCTGCAGCACTTCATCGCCGTCGATCAGCAAGCTGACATCGGCCTTGAACAACTGCGGCTGCGCCTGGTTGCCCTGCTGCGGATGACCGGCCAGGTGCTTGACGCCCGGATGCGCGAGCAGTTTTTGCAAGCCTTGGCCATAGCTGCCCAAGGTTCCGGCGTTGAGCATGGTTTGCGCCGGTTGATCCGCCATCAACCCGGCTACTTGCTGCACAAATGCGCTGAACGAAGCAGAGCGAATGCCAATCACCAAACCGGGATTGGTGCAGAACTGCCCGCAGCCCTGGACCACCGACGCCGTGAGATCCCGGGCGATCGAGTCCGCCCGCGCCTGCAAGGCCTCGGGCAACACGATCACCGGGTTGATGCTCGACATCTCGGCGAACACCGGAATCGGTTGCGCACGTGCCGCGGCCATGTCGCACAAGGCTCGACCGCCCTTGAGCGAACCAGTGAAACCCACGGCCTGGATCGCCGGATGCTTGACCAGTGTCTCGCCGACACCCGCGCCGTAGATCATGTTGAACACGCCCGCCGGCATGCCGGTTTTCTCGGCGGCACGAATGATTACGTCGGCCACCTGCTCGGCCGTGGCCATGTGACCGCTGTGGGCCTTGAACACCACCGGGCATCCGGCGGCGAGTGCCGATGCGGTATCGCCGCCGGCGGTGGAGAACGCCAGCGGAAAGTTGCTGGCACCGAACACAGCCACCGGCCCGAGGCCGATACGGTATTGACGCAGATCCGGACGCGGCAACGGCTGACGCTCCGGTAATGCCCGGTCGATCCGTGCACCGTAGAAATCACCGCGACGCAAGACTTTGGCAAACAGGCGCATCTGGCCGCTGGTGCGTCCACGCTCACCTTGAATCCGGCCTGCGGGCAACGCTGTTTCGCGGCAGACCACAGCGACAAAATCATCACCGAGGGCATCCAGTTCATCGGCAATCGCATCGAGAAACTGCGCCCGTCGCTCCGCGCTCAGGCTGCGATAGGCCGGATACGCGGCCGCTGCAGCGGCGGCCGCCGCAGCGACTTCCAGCGGTGTCGCCTGATAAAAATCGCCGGGCAAGGCCTCGCCCGTCGTCGCATCGACACTCTGCAACTTGATGCTGCCGGCAGCGCTGCGTTGGCCGCCGATGTAGTTGTGACCAAGAATCCGGGTCATGGGTGAGTCCTCAAAGTGTGCCGACGGTGCCGGGCTCGAAAGCCGCAGCGACGGGTGCGATGCCGTTGATCAACGGCGCGCCGAATTCGGCCTGGGTGATCTCGAACACGTCACCCGGTTGCGTGCGAATGCCGTCGGCAAAGGACAGGGTCGCGGTGCCGAAGAAGTGAACATGCACATCCCCCGGGCGCAGGAACTGGCTGTACTTGAAATGATGGAATTCCAGGTTGGCGAGGCTGTGGCACATGTTCGCCTCACCACTGAGAAACTCGTTTTGCCACAGCACTTCGCCGTCGCGCAGGATGCGGCTGGTGCCCGCCAGATGCTGCGGCAGTTCGCCGACCCGCAGTTCCGGGCCATAGCTGCAACTGCGCAGTTTCGAGTGAGCCAGATACAGGTAGTTCTTGCGTTCCATGACGTGATCGGAGAATTCGTTACCCACGGCAAAGCCCAGGCGATACGGTTTGCGGTCTTGGCCGATCACGTACAGGCCACTGATCTCGGGCTCTTCACCGGCATCTTCGGCGAATGGCGGTAGCGGAAAAGGTTGACCTGGCCGCACGACAATGCTGCCGTCGCCCTTGTAGAACCATTCCGGTTGCACACCGGCTTCATCCGCCGCCGGTTTGCCGCCCTCCACGCCCCATTTGAAGATGCGCATGGTGTCGGTCATCGCCGCTTCGTCGCCACTTTGCTGATGCATCTTGTCCCGGGCCGAGGCGCTGCCCAGATGGGTCAGGCCTGTGCCGCTGATGAGCATGTGCGCCGGGTCCGGATGGTCCAGCGGCGGCAGGATGCGCCGTTTCGCCAGCAGTTCGGCATAATCATGGCTGATGCCCAGCCCCAGACCTTGCACCTGTTGCTCAAGGCTGGCGCCCGCCTCGATCGCCGCCAATGCCAGATCGCGAGCCGTGCGCGCGTCCTGCACTTCACGGACCAAACCGTCCTCGACAACGCCGACACGGCGTTCGCCGTTACTCAATTCGAACTGAACCAAACGCATGAATTCTCTCCTGTAAAACAATTCTTCAAAACGCTGCAGAACCAATGTGGGAGCGGCGGTGCGGCGATCCGACTTGCTCGCGAAGAGGTCGTCATACCCGACATCATCGGTGACTGACACTCCGCTTTCGCGAGCAAGCCCGCTCCCACATTCGGTCGGCGTAAATCCTCAAAATCAGGTACGCGACGCCCCACGCGCACTCGCCGCAAATTCATCGGCCGGCAACACGTGCCGGCGTTCCAGCAAGCGATACACCACACCGGTCAACACCAGCCCGAACACCATCACGCCAGACAGGAAGTACAGGCCCGAAGCCAGGTTGCCGGTGTATTCCTTGAGTGCGCCGATCACGAATGGACCGAGGTAGCCACCGAGGTTGCCCACCGAGTTGATCAAGGCGATCCCCGCCGCTGCACTGGCGCCGGCAAAGAAGCGGCCCGGCAAGGTCCAGAACACGGCCGTACAGGAGAACAGTGCGAATGCCACCAGGCACAACGCCGCCAGTTGCAGCACCGGCACCGACAGCCAGGCGCTGAGGAACAGGCCGATCGCACCGAGCACGTAAAGCACGGCGAGGTGGCCGTAGCGGTCGTTCAAGCGGTCGGAACTGCGCGGGATGATCAGCAGACCGACGATGCCAAAGATGTACGGCACCGCCGAGACGAATCCGGTCACCAGGTCGCTGCCGCCAAACTGCTTGATCAGGGTCGGCAGCCACAAACCCAGGCCATAGATGCTCAGCGTCACCGGCAGGTAGAACAGCGCCAACAGCAGCACGCGCTTGTCCTTGAGGGCGTGCAGCGGATTGCCATGGCGGGTCTGGCCGTACGCGTCCAGATCCTTTTTCAGCTCACCACTGAGCCAGTCCTTTTCCGCCTGGTCCATCCACTTCACTTGTTGCGGGCCGTCCGGCAGGTAACGCAGTACCGGCCAGGTCAACAGGATCGCCGGGGTACCGATGACGATGAACAGCCACTGCCAGCCGTGCAGCCCCAGCACACCGTCCATGCCCAGCAAGCCACCGGACACCGGGCCGGTGATCATCATCGCAATGGGTTGCGACAGGATGAACAACCCGAGGATCTTGCCGCGATGGCGCACCGGGAACCATTGGGTGATGTAGTACAGGACACCCGGAAAGAACCCGGCCTCGGCGGCACCGAGCAGGAAACGCATCAGATAGAAACTGTTCGGTCCCTGGACGAACGCCATGCCGATGGTGATGGCGCCCCAGGTGACCATGATTCGCGCGAACCAGCGCCGGGCACCGAAGCGATCGAGCATCAGGTTACTGGGGATTTCCAGCAGGAAGTAACCGATGAAGAACAGCCCTGCGCCCAGGCCGTAAGCCGCATCGCCCAGACCGATGTCGGCACCCATGTGCAGCTTGGCGAACCCCACGGCGGAGCGGTCCACATAGGCGATCAGGTACAGCAGGATCAGGAAGGGAATCAGTTTCAACGTAATGCGACGGATAAGCCGCAGTTCCTGGCTCATGAGATCGGTCTCCGATTGTTGTTGTTATAGAACCTCGGGGGACGCCTCTCGCGAAATGTTCGCCAGGGCCATCCCTCCGTTTGAGCGGACTATATAGTAATACTATTTGATCAACAACACTTCCAAACAGTGCAAATTGCGCTTATGTTACGCCTCAGCTCGAACAATATAGTCATACAATAAGAGAATCGATCATGTCTGATAAGAAACCCACCCTGCGCTCGGCCCAATGGTTTGGCACCGCCGACAAGAACGGCTTCATGTACCGCAGCTGGATGAAGAATCAGGGCATCGCCGACCACCAGTTCCATGGCAAGCCGATCATCGGCATCTGCAACACCTGGTCGGAACTGACCCCGTGCAACGCGCATTTCCGCCAGATTGCCGAGCACGTCAAACGCGGTGTGATCGAGGCCGGCGGCTTCCCGGTGGAGTTTCCGGTGTTCTCCAACGGCGAATCGAACCTGCGCCCGACCGCCATGCTCACCCGCAACCTGGCGAGCATGGACGTGGAAGAAGCCATTCGCGGCAACCCGATTGACGGCGTCGTGCTGCTGACCGGTTGCGACAAGACCACTCCGGCGCTACTGATGGGCGCCGCCAGTTGCGACGTGCCGGCCATCGTCGTCACTGGCGGGCCGATGCTCAACGGCAAGCACAAGGGCAAGGACATCGGCTCCGGCACCGTGGTCTGGCAGCTCAGCGAACAGGTCAAGGCCGGCACCATCAGCATCGATGACTTCCTTGCGGCCGAGGGCGGCATGTCTCGCTCGGCCGGCACCTGCAACACCATGGGCACCGCCTCGACCATGGCCTGCATGGCCGAAGCACTCGGTACTTCCCTGCCCCACAACGCGGCGATTCCCGCCGTTGATGCACGCCGCTACGTGTTGGCGCACATGTCCGGCATGCGTGCGGTGGAGATGGTGCGCGAAGACTTGAAGCTGTCGAAGATCCTCACCAGGGAAGCCTTCGAAAATGCCATTCGCGTCAATGCCGCCATCGGCGGTTCGACCAACGCGGTGATCCACCTGAAAGCCATCGCCGGGCGCATCGGGGTTGAACTGGACCTGGACGACTGGACCCGTATCGGCCGTGGCATGCCGACCATCGTCGACCTGCAACCTTCCGGGCGCTTCCTGATGGAAGAGTTCTACTACGCCGGTGGATTGCCTGCGGTACTGCGCCGCCTCGGCGAAGCCAATCTGATCCCGAACCCGAATGCCTTGACCGTCAACGGCAAATCCATCGGCGAGAACACCAGGGACGCGCCGATCTACGGCGAAGACGAAGTGATCCGCACCCTAAACAACCCGATCCGTGCCGATGGCGGTATCTGTGTGCTGCGCGGCAACCTGGCACCGCTGGGCGCTGTGCTCAAGCCATCCGCTGCCACGCCGGAACTGATGCAGCATCGCGGCCGCGCGGTGGTGTTCGAGAACTTCGACATGTACAAGGCGCGAATCAACGACCCGGAACTGGACGTGGATGCCGACTCGATCCTGGTGATGAAAAACTGCGGGCCGAAGGGTTATCCCGGCATGGCCGAAGTGGGCAACATGGGCTTGCCGGCCAAGCTGCTGGCCCAGGGCGTGACCGACATGGTGCGTATTTCCGATGCGCGCATGAGCGGCACGGCATACGGTACCGTTGTCCTGCACGTCGCCCCAGAGGCCGCCGCCGGCGGACCGCTGGCCGCGGTGAAGGAAGGCGACTGGATCGAACTCGATTGCGCCAGCGGCCGCTTGCACCTGGACATTCCGGACGCCGAACTGGCCGCGCGCATGGCCGATCTGCAACCGCCACAGCAGTTACTGGTGGGTGGCTACCGCCAGCTGTACATCGACCACGTGCTGCAAGCGGACCAGGGTTGCGACTTCGACTTCCTGGTCGGCTGCCGCGGAGCCGAAGTGCCGCGTCATTCCCACTGACACCACCTCCCCCTGTAGGAGCGAGCTTGCTCGCGATGGACCCGAGACCGCCGCGGGGTGTCAGGTTACCCACGTTATCGTTGACGTCCATCGCGAGCGAGCTCGCTCCTACAGTCGACTCGCCGCGCCTGCTATCATGCGCGACACCTATTCGCACAGGACCGCGCCGTTCCCCATGGATTACCGCAAACCCTCCGACCGCAAAAGCATGCACTCGCGCATCGTCCAGGAACTGGGGATGCAGATCGTCTCGGGACGTTTCCTGCCGGACGACAAACTGCCCGCCGAGGCGCTGTTGTGCGAAGAATATGCGGTCAGCCGACCGGTGCTGCGTGAAGCCACCCGGGTACTGGTTGCCAAGGGCCTGGTGTATTCCCGCCCGCGAGTCGGCACCGTGGTCAAGCCGCGCAAGGACTGGCACATGCTCGACCCGGACGTGCTGCACTGGTTGATGCAGAGCAGCCCGCAGAATCAGTTTTTCGACTTGCTGACCAGTGTGCGCAGCATCATCGAACCGGCCGCTGCCGCCCTCGCCGCGCAATTCGCCACGGAAGCAGACATTGCCTCCATCGGTGAGGCCTACCAGCGCATGGAAGCTGCGCCGACGCCGGAGGCACTGTTGCAACCTGACCTGGACTTCCACAGTCGCATCGCCGACGCAACGCACAACGACTTGCTGGCCAACCTGTGCAATATGCTCTCGGTGGCTATCGCCGAAGCCTTGAAGCACTCGAACCAACGGCCGAACCTGCATGAACTGGCGCTGCCCCGGCACAAGGCGATCCTGACCGCCATCGAAAACCGCGACGCCCTCGGTGCGCGGCATGCGACGCTGGTGCAACTCGATGATGCGCGCAGTGCGTTGAATGTGGTGCTGGGCAGCGATCCCGCCTGATTACCGGCCCCTAGTAGGAGCGAGCTTGCTCGCGATGGAGTATCAGTCGGAGTCAATGTAGCTGACACACCATCGCGAGCAAGCTCGCTCCTACAACAGGGACTGGTGCGAATTTGAGATATAAAAAAAGCCGCAACCCTGAGGTTGCGGCTTTTTCATTTCAGCCTGGATCAGTGGGCGAACAACGAATTGCCTTTCTGCCCCGCCAGCTTCTCAGGCTTGATCAGGAACCGCGCCAGTGCCGGCAACAGCCACAGCGCACCGAACATGTTCCACAACAGCATGAAGGTCAGCATCAGCCCCATGTCGGCCTGGAACTTGATGGCCGAGAAGATCCAGGTGCACACGCCGATGGCCAGGCACAGACCGGTAAACAGCACGGCCTTACCGGTGGACTTCAGCGTCTGGTAATACGCCTCTTGCAGCGGCAGGCCGGCACGCAGGAAGCTTTCCAGGCGGCTGTAGATGTAGATGCCGTAATCCACGCCGATCCCCACCCCAAGCGCCACGACCGGCAGGGTTGCCACTTTCACGCCGATGCCCATGAAGGCCATCAGGGCGTTGCCGAGTACCGAGGTCAGCACCAGCGGCAGCACGATGCACAAGGTCGCCGCCCAGGAACGGAAGGTGATCATGCACATGACCGCAACGCAGATGTACACCAGGATCAGGATGGTCAGCTCGGACTTCTTGATCACCTCGTTGGTGGCCGCCTCGATACCGGCGTTACCGGCCGCGAGGATGAACGCCAGGCCGTCCTTGTTGTTTTCCCTGGCGAACTCCTGCACTGCATGCACCGCGCGATCCAGGGTCTCAGCCTTGTGATCGTTGAGGAACACCAGCACCGGCGCCAGGGAACAGCTGTTGTTGTACAGGCCGTCGGCGCGGGCAATGGAGTTGTTCAGCACATCAGGGTTGCGCGACAGGGTTTCCCATTTCAGGTTGCCCTCGTTCATGCCCTTGATCATCTGCTTGGACACGGTCACCAGCGAGATCGCCGACTGCACGCCCTCGGTGTTCTGCATCTTCCACATCAACTCGTCGATCGGCGCCATGGCTTCGTAGCGCGAGCAACCTTCGGCCTTGGTCTTGACCATCACCACCAACACATCGGAACTGGTGGAGTAGTTATTGATGATGAAGTTGTTGTCCTTGTTGTAGCGCGAGTCCGGACGCAGCTCCGGGGCACCCTGGTCGAGGTCGCCGATCTTCAGGTTCTGGCTGTACCACAGGCCGCCACCAAAGGCGATCAGCGCCAGCAGGATGGAAACCGGTGCAACTTTGGCGCTGGCGAAATTCGCCAGCAAGCGCCAGAACGGATGTTCGCGGGTTGCGTCTTTCTTGCTGCGGGCCACGGCACGCTTGCTGATGCCGACATAGGAAATCGCCACCGGCAGCAGGATCAGGTTGGTGAACACGATCACCGCCACACCGATGGACGCGCCAATCGCCAGCTCACGGATCACGCCGATATCGATGATCAGCAGCGTGATGAAACCCACCGCATCGGCGAGGATCGCGATCATCCCTGGCAGGAACAATTGACGGAACGTACGGCGCGCCGCCGTCAGGGCGTTGTCCGCTTCACTCGATTGCAGGGCGATGCCGTTGATCTTCTGCACGCCGTGGGAAATACCGATGGCGAAGATCAGGAACGGCACCAGCATCGAATAGGGGTCGAGCCCGAAACCGAAGAAGTGCATCAACCCCAGTTGCCAGACCACCGCCACCAGCGTCGTGCTCAACACGGCGACGGTACTGCGCAGGCAGTTGGTGAACCACAGCAGGAGGATCAGGGTGATGACAAAGGCAATTCCGAAGAACATCACCACCATCACCAAGCCATCGATCAGGTCGCCGACTTTCTTGGCGAAACCGACGATGTGGATCTTCACGTTCGGGTTCTGCGCTTCGAACTTGGTGCGGATCTTGTCTTCAAGCTCATGAGAGAACTTGCGATAGTCCAGCGCCAGCAACTTGCCCTGGTCTTGCGGGTCCGGGTAGGACTCCAGCAACGGAATGTCGACGATGCTCGACTTGAAGTCGTTGGCCACCAGACGCCCGATCTGCCCGGACTTGAGCACGTTGTTGCGCAGCAGGTCGAGGCTGGCCTGGGAGCCGTTGTAGCTTTGCGGAATCACTTCACCGCCGGCGAAGCCCTCTTCCGTCACTTCGGTCCAGCGAACGCTCGGGCTCCACAGCGACTTGAGGCCGGAACGGTCGACACCGGAGATGTAGAACACCTCGTCGTTGATCTGACGCAGGGTCTCCATGTACTCCTTGGAGAAGATATCGCCGTCGGTGGCCTCCACCGAAATCCGCACGGTGTTGCCCAGGTTCGTCAGGTCATTGCGGTGCTCCATCATCTTCTGGATGAAGGGATGCTCCAGCGGGATCATCTTTTCGAAACTGGTGGACGGACGAATCAGCGTGGCCTGCCAGAACAGGAAGATACTGACCAGCAGGCAGATCGTGATCACTGCCGGGCGGTTGTTGAAGATCAGGCGCTCGAGGAACGTCGCCTTGTCCTGGTGATGAGTACTCAAGGAAGTCATAGCTCCGCCTTCTTGTTATTAACCCGGCTCATTTGCCCGACTCGGTGCCGTTCGGCGAAGTGACGCGAACGCCGCCCTGCCCGGCCAGAACCAGATTGCCATTGCCTGCCGCAGTCACTGCCGAGACGGAAATACGGTCCGGACGGTTGACCACCGTGAAGGTTTCGCCATCGTCGCTGCTGCGAATCACCGAGCCGCCGTTGCCGACGATCACGATGGAACCATCGTCGAGCAGCGTGCCGCCGGACAACCCGAACTCCAGGTCGCCACGTTCGGCCTTGAGCTCGACTTGCTCCCAGGTGCTGCCGAAATCCGTGGAACGGTAAAGGTTGCCGCGCAGTCCGTAGGCCAGCAGCGTATTGGGCTGTGCCGTGCCGATCACGCCAAACAGCGAGCCTTCGTACGGACCCTCGAGTTTCTCCCAGGTCTGGCCCCAGTCCGCGGAGCGGAACATGCTGCCCTGCTCGCCGACGATGAACAGCCCGGCATCCTTGACCGCCGTAATGGCGTTGAGGTGGTACTGGTCTTCGTTGTCCAGGCGGTCGCTGACGTCTTCCCAGTTTTTTCCACCATCGGTGGTGGCCATCAACGAACCATAAGCGCCCACGGCAAAGCCGCTGTTGACGTCCTGGAACCAGACATCGAGCAGCGGCGATTCGCGTTTCAGATCTTCGAATTGCCGGGTCCAGGTCGCACCGCCGTCTTCGCTGGCGAGGATCTGCGCGTCATGACCGACAGCCCAACCGTGTTTGTCATCGACAAAGAACACCGACGTCAGCAGAGCCCGGGTCGGCACCTTGGCCTGCGTCCAGGTGGCGCCCTGGTCATCGGAATACAGGATGTGCCCACGATCCCCGACCGCCACCAGGCGCTTGCCGGCATGGACGACATCGAGCATCAGGCTTTTGACGGCCTTGGCGGATTCAGTGGAATAAACAACGTCGGATGCTGGCGCCGCCGCGGCCAGCGCAGGTGCCGACAGCATGGCAGAGCCCAACAGCGAGAGCGCTGTAGCCAGCAACGCGAATTTGCGCAGTGCCGGCGGGCGGCAGATACCCACACCCATGACAGGCTCACTCATAGACCTTCCCCCATTATTATTGTTAGGTCGTTCAACCTTTCTGGGCGCCGCAAGGGTGCGTGTCTGGACCGGCTGTTTCAGAGCATAGTCCTGAAACCCGCAATCCAGAGCCCCTTCGGAAGCTGGCTTATCCTATCGGTGTTTTTTAATGTCTGACAATCGACGCCACGTTATGTTTTGTTAACCGGGGGTAGATGCGGCCCGGGTGAATGGTCGGGTATTGCGGAGGGTGATCGAGTGTCTATGGACGGCCTATGCCCGTGTTTGGCTTACTCATGCCGCCAAGCGAATTGTAACCATGAGCGTTTTTTGTCAGAACCCGACTTGCCGTCCCCCCTATGGTGGTACGCATCGACTCCCCATGGACGGCAAGAAATGATTCCATCTGCAAGCGGCTCCTCATCCAGCCGCCCTCCCGCAAACAACGACCGTCCAATAGACCCCACACCCATTGCACAAGCGGTGAAACTCGTTTGCCAAGGACAGGCGGAATTAGTGTCGCCCGTGCAATCAGCGGAAAAAAAGCCAGTGCGTGACTCATCTGTGGCGGGACCGAAGCCGCCCGGGGATGGCCGTAAGAATAGAATCGCCGCGATGAAGGACCAAAAGCAGCAGCGCACTGCTGAACTGACGCAGAATATCCAGAAATACCTGGGGCAACAGGAGCAAATGCAAAAACGCGTTGATGTCACGTACAACGTCATGCTGAGCAAACAAAACGATCCGTCATGCTCCGAACAAGAGCGGGCGAAGTTCAGGCAACGTTACGTCGTCGAACTCGACACTCAAAGCACAAGCTATGTCACGCTGCTGGCCGAGACCAGGAAACTGGATGAGCTGAGGGTTGATCCTTACACTACTCAACTCCAGTGCGACCTGCTGAATAGTCTTGTCAACAATGTTAGGGCGTTAATCGCCATAGCAGGCCTGGATCTCGAAGCCACTGAGCGCAATTACCCCCATTCCAACAGTAATGCTTTGCAGATCTACACAGCCATGCACACCGAAGGCACTGTCGTAGTGGATGGTCTGTTGGAATACATGGGCAAGAGCTCCGAAATCTACGAGACGTTGATAAAGCTCCATGAAGAGGTGGGGAACCTGCTTCACGAACTTAAATCGATGTCACCCCAGGGCGCCAAGGCCTGGCAGCGATTGACCAGCAACAGGCCCGATAATCAAGCGACCGCTCTGCGTACCAGGTTCAACCAAGTGGTCACTTTGCCCACCCTCAGTGCCAAAGTACCTGGCAGCGACACGTCAGCAGCACTGTTCAGCGCTATAGAGCCACTGCTGTTGTTGTCCACGTCCCATATTGAGCTACAAGCTTTACAGCACTATGAAAGCGGCGATCGTATTGCCGTACTGGACAACCTGATCGAACACTACGACACAGCAAAGCTCGGGCTCACAAGTATCGGCATTTTCAGAACCGAGGAATTGCAGCTGGCCCCGTTCAGCCGTCTGTGTGAAATCGTCGGACAATTGCACGATGATGCCGAGCGCCGTCTGGCTGATGAGCTGCAGAACCTGGCGGACTCTGAAAGGTCCTCCCCGAAATCGACAGCGGACCAACTTCCCGCCAACCGCCCCTCTTCATCGCCCTCCCGCAAGCGGGTCATCAAAACTGTCAATGGCGCAATGATCGGTGACGTCCGGCCGCGAGTTGCCAAACAGGGCGCAGACATTGTCGACATCAAAAGCCCTTTCGAAGACCAGCCACTGGCCTCCTTCCACGAACATAAGCCGAATGCCTGGGTAGAAATCGAAAAAGCCAGAACACCCGCACCGAAACCGCGAGCCACTCCCTATCCGCAACTCATGGGCGATGCTCGAAAGGCGTTGGCAAAAATCGATGAACTGATGCAAAAATTTGAAGGCTACGCACGAGGGACGAGCCACCCAAAGGGAATCGAAGAGAGCTTGCAGAACACGGCAAAGAATCTCATCGACTATGCGGACCGCCTGAAAGACCATGAACACACACCGCCAAACTCGCAAAACGATGCCGCATTCGTCAGTAAGCTACGGGGCCAGGCACAAACAATCAACGACAAGGCAACGCAACTGCGCACCAAAATGTCCCTGGCCCAAGCCCCTACCAGCGCAGCCGTAGAATATCTGTTGAGTCGCAACGAAATTCATCCACAAAAAAACGGCGAGCGCATTCAACTGAAAACCGGACGCCAGGACTTTTTGCAGGAATACGTTCTGTTGAACCGTGAGAATCGGCCCTTGTGGTATGCACACTTTCATTACGAAACATTAAATAGCGACGACGTCGACTACACTGCGGCCAGCCTGAAAACCAAAGAACAGCGCTTCGCAACCAATGCCACGGCACTGGCCAAGGCACAAACCCCTCACCAGAAAATCGACATCTACCGCGGCCACATCGACAAGGAACTGGCCACGAAGCTTTTCTTGCTGCTGTAACCTGTTCGCCGCGCAGTGACTGGCACTGCGCGGCGTCAGAATCAGGCCAGGCTTTTGCTGACCACCTCAAACACATCGCTAGACAACTGCCCCGAAGCACGAATCCGCTCCAGCTCTCCCTTCATCAAGGCCTGACGAGCATCGTCATACTTGCGCCAGCGAGTCAAAGGCGCCAACTGGCGAGAAGCAATCTGCGGATTGAAGCCATTCAACTCGATCACCAGATCCGCGAGGAAGCGATACCCGGAACCATCGGCGGCGTGGAAGTTGATCAGGTTCTGCCCGGCAAACGCACCGACCAGCGCCCGCACCTTGTTCGGATTCTTGATGTTGAACGCAGGATGCTGCATCAACTGACGAACCCGCTCCAGACCACCCGGCAACACACTGCCCGCCTGAACGCTGAACCACTGATCCATGACCAGCGGGTTATCCATGAAGTGCTCGGCGAAACTGGCCAGTGCCTTGGCTTTCTCGGCTTCGAACGGCGAATTGACCAACACGGCGAGTGCGGTCAGGCGCTCGGTCATGTTGTCGCACGCGTCGAACTGCTCCAGGGTTGCTGCCAATACTTGCGGCTTGCCGCTGAGCATCAGGTACGACAGCGCGATGTTCTGCAGGGCACGACGAGCGAAATGCCCGGCTTCGGCCACATACGGCGTCTGCTTCGACAACTCGCGATTGCCCTGATAACGCTGCCACAGACCTTCGAACAAGGCGTCGGCCAGTTGCTTGCGGGCAAACTCGCGGGCGATGTGGATGGCGTCGACATCCGCCACTTCGCTGATCTCGGTCAGGTACGCTTCGCTCGGCAGCGACAGCATTTCCGCCACCATCGCCTGATCCAGCGACTCATCCGCGAGCACCGTGCGCAGCGCGGACACCAGACGCTGATCGAGTACCAGCGCTTCGCCCTTCTGCTGTTGGGCGATCAACTCTTGCAGCACCTGCACCGACAACTGCTGGCCAGCATCCCAGCGATTGAAGCCGTCGCTGTCGTGCTGCATCAGGAACATCAACTGGTCGCGGTTGTACGGGAAGCTCAGTTTTACCGGCGCGGAGAAACCACGCAGCAACGAAGGCAGCGGCTGTTCGGCGATGTCGACGAAGGTAAAGGTCTGCTCGGCCTCGGTCACGGAAATGACCCGCGAGGTGCCTTGCGCAGTGGCTTCACCGGACAGGCGCAGGGCAATCGCTGCCCCTTTGGCATCCAGCAGCCCCAGTTCGACAGGGATCACGAACGGCAGTTTTTCAACCTTGTCCGGGGTTTGCGGGTAGCTCTGGCGGAAGGTCAGGCTGTAGGTTTTTGCCGCCGCGTCATAGGACTCGCTCACCGCCAGGCGCGGTGTGCCAGCCTGGCTGTACCAGCGCTTGAACTGGGTCAGGTCGACGCCATTGGCATCTTCCATTGCCTTGATGAAGTCATCGCAGGTCACCGCCTGGCCGTCGTGGCGTTCGAAGTACAGGTCGCTGCCTTTGCGGAAGCCTTCGGCACCGAGCAAGGTGTGGATCATGCCGACCACTTCCGAACCCTTTTCATATACGGTCAGGGTGTAGAAGTTGGAAATCTCGATGAAGCTGTCCGGGCGCACGGCGTGGGCCATGGGGCCGGCGTCCTCGGCGAACTGGTGGGTGCGCAGGTACGCCACGTCCTGGATGCGCTTGACCGTGGCCGAGTTCATGTCCGAGGAGAAACCGGCATCGCGGAACACGGTGAAGCCTTCCTTGAGCGACAGCTGGAACCAGTCGCGGCAGGTCACGCGGTTGCCCGACCAGTTGTGGAAGTATTCGTGGGCGACGATCGCCTCGACCCGCTGGTGCGCGGCATCGGTGGCGGTTTCGGCCTTGGCCAGCACGGCGCTGGAGTTGAAGATGTTGAGGCCCTTGTTCTCCATGGCGCCCATATTGAAGTCATTCACGGCGACGATCATGAAGATGTCCAGATCGTACTCGCGACCATAGACCTCTTCGTCCCAACGCATGGACTTCTTCAGGCTGTTCATGGCGTGCTGGCACTTGTCGATGTTTTCCGGCTCGACGTAGATGCGCAGCGCCACAGTGCGCTCGTTCATGGTGGTGAAGCTGTCTTCGACGCACCACAGGTCGCCGGCGACCAGCGCAAACAGGTACGCCGGTTTCTTGAACGGGTCTTCCCAGGTCGCCCAGTGCCGGCCATCTTCGCCGGGACCGGAAGCGATCGGGTTGCCGTTGGACAGCAGCACCGGATAGCTGTGTTGTTCGGCGACGACCGTGGTGGTGAACGTGCTCATCACGTCCGGGCGGTCGAGGTAATAGGTGATCTTGCGAAAGCCTTCGGCCTCGCACTGGGTGCAGAACATCGTGCCGGACTTGTACAGGCCCTCCAGCGCGGTGTTGGTTTCCGGGTGGATCCGGACGCTGGTATCGACCGTGAAGGTGGTGCTGGTCGGGTGCAGGGTCAGGTGATTTTCAGTCAACTGGTAGTCGGCGGCGCCCAGCTCACGGTCGGCCAGGGTGACCGACAACAGCTCCAGCTGCTGGCCGTCCAGTACCAGTGGCGGCAGCCCCGGGCCGCGCTCGGGGTTACGGCGCATCACCAGTTGCGCATGGACCAGGCTGTGGTCCTCGAACAACTCGAAGGTCAGGTGCGTTTCGTCGATCAGGTACTCGGGCGCCTGATAGTCTTTCAGGTAAATCATCTTCGGTTGTTCGGTGCGCATGCTGGAGTCCTTACTGATGCACGGCGAGCTGGTAAGCCGTGTATTTACGAATATTGATCACGCCGGTGTCGAAGATCAGGTATTGGCCCTTGACCCCCATCAGCGTGCCTTCGGCAATCGGGTTCTTGTCCAGGTTGAAGCTGACAATCTTCGCCGGGTATTGCTCGACCGGGTAGCGGATTTCCAGCGGTTCGACGTCGGTAACCGTCTGGATCGCCTGCAAGCCAAATCGTTGCTGCAGTCCCAACAGGCCCTCGGCGCAGCTGTCGAACAGTCGGTCGCGGACCTCGGCCAGGTTCACGGCCGCCGCATCGCCCTTGAGTAAAGCACGCCAATTGGTCTTGTCGGCCACCTGGCTACGGAACAGGTCTTCGACGAAACCGGACTGTTGCCGGGTCGATACGCGCATGATCGGCAAGGCCTGGCTCGCACCCTGGTCGAGCCAGCGGGTCGGCAACTGGGTGGCCCGGGTAATCCCGACTTTCACCCCCGACGAGTTGGCCAGGTACACCACGTGATCGGTCATGCAGAACTTCTCGCCCCATTCGGGCTCGCGGCAGGTGCCGGCGTCGAAGTGGCAGCGCTCCGGGCTCATGATGCACACGTCGCACTGGGCCAGTTTGGTCATGCACGGGTAGCAGTAACCCTGGCTGAAACTGGTTTTGGTCTTGCGTGCGCAATGGATGCAGTGAATCGCACCCAGGTATTCGAGGCGCACCGTGGTGCCGATCAACGGATTGACCGGGACCTCGGTTTCGCCCAGACGGAAAGCGTATTGCACGTTCGGCCCGTCAAGGCGCGCCGACATTTTGCTGATTGCACCGCGGCCAATCTCGATCAATGGATGGCATCCGACTTGAACAGGATATTCGGCACTTCGATCGACTTCGAGGCGCATTCCTGCGGCCCCATGTAGCCGGTACGCTGGTCCTCTGGCAGGTTCTGGATTTCCCAGGCGATCATCGCCTGCAACGACAGCTCGCGTTGTTCGGCGGTGAGTTTGCCACCGTCGGACCATTTGCCGATTTCCACGGCCAGCTTCAGGCTCTCGTAGATATCGGGGGTGATGTTTTTGATCATTTCGTTAAAAGAGGACATCAGGTCTCCGTGCTCTTTATTGCATGTCTGAATTAGGCGGCCAGTTTACGGCGGTTATACAAACCGCCCAACAAACCGGTGAAGCATCCGATGAGTAACCCGCTGACATGGGCCGCGTTGGCGATTTCGCCGAAGCCGATCATCGAGACCAGCCCGGACAGGCACAGCAGCAACCACACCAGCATCATCACCAGCACACCGCGCGGCAGGCGATAAGCCGGGTTCGGCGCCAGCAGCTGGAAGATCCAGCAATGTCCGAGCAGGCCGTACAGTACGCCGGACAAGCCGCCGAACAAGGTCGGGCCGCTGAAGTAATACTGGGCGAAGTTGGACACCAGGCTGAACAGCAAGGTCAGGCCGATCAGGTTGATACTGCCCTGGCGCGACTCGATGCGCCGCCCCAGTTCCCAGTACCACATGCCGTTCATCGCCAGGTGCAGGATGCCGAAGTGGATCAGCATCGGCGTAACCAGGCGCCACCACTGCCCCGCCGCCAGGCTGTCGGCCAGTGGCGTGAAGTGGAGGTATTCGCCGACCACGCGGAATTCGAGGAAGGTCAGCCAGCGCATGGTTTCAAGGTTGTCGCCGAGCAAGGTCACCGCGCCGACGATCACGCTCAGCATCAGCACCAGCGCGGTGGCCCTGGCGTATTTCAATTGCTCGACGAACCCCGGACGCTTGATGGTCTGCGCCACCGGAATGTCCAGTTGCTGGTCGGGATCGCCCGCCGGAAAGCGTTCGTACAGCGCGCGCACGTCTTCGCTGATATTGTCTGGCACCCACAGCACCTGCTCGCCCGCTTCCTCACTGACCCGATGGGGCACTTGCATGCGTTTGAGCAGCGTGACGAACCCGCTCAGGTCCACCGCCAATGGCAGACGCAATACCGCTACAGCACTCATTGCAGCACCTCCGGCCGCTCGACATCGACCCAGACGAATTTATGCGGATCCAGGCGGGTTTCCTGATCCAGTCGATAGGCAACCAGTTTGCCGTACAGCACCGCGCTGTAATCCAGACAGGCCAGGTTCGGCCGGATCGGTGCCGGCTTGCCGCTGCGCCAGTAATGGCCAACGAAAAGCAGCGGCTCATCGATGCCATAGCGCAGCAAACTGTTCTTTTCAGTGGACGTCAGCGGTGTCCGGGCCACGGGCTCCGGCAGAGCATCCGGCTGGAACACGATGTCGCCGTAGGTTTTCGGATCGTCTTCCCAGAACTTGGTGCGGAAGAACGAACGCACTAAACCATCGCCACTGGTCATGGTCAGTCCATGGGGCAAGCGCATGTCGGTGCCGCGCAGCAGCCGGTCGAACACGGTGCAGGCAAACGAACCCGACTGCGCCGATGCCTGGAGAAAAGGCTCGTCGACACAACCGTTGGGGAATAACGCTCGCAGCGGCTCGATCAGCCCGGCATCCCAGCAGGCGTGGACCACGCGAAAACGCCCGGCATCGACGAACAATGGCAGCTCATAGAACCATTGCTGGAAGTCGTGCCAGTCACCCGGATGGTGTTCGAACTGGGTCAGGGTTTCATGCAGCAGGCGGGCATGGCGCGGCGTGTGCTCGCGCACGAACTGCTTGCCGCTGCCGGGCAGCGCTGGCGTGGCCCAGCCCAGCGCGTTGAACTCATGGTTACCCATGATGCACAGCGCGTGACCGGCCTCGACCATGTCGTGGACGATGTGCAGCGCCTCGCGAATCCGCGGGCCGCGATCAATGATGTCGCCGACGAACACTGCCATGCGCGAATCGTGTCGCCAGACGCCGCCCTGTTTGTGATAACCGAGTCGGTCGAGCAAGTGCTCCAGGGTCAGAGCGCAACCATGCACGTCACCGATCAGGTCGTAGCTACGCGCGGGATCGAGCATCAGTCGCCTCCACCCCCCAACTTGCTGCCCCAGCCGAGCTTGGTCCGGCAGACTTCATAGTAGTTGTGGTCGAGCGGATGAATCAGCCGCAGTTTCTGGGCTTTTTTGCTGACGGTAATGGTGTCGCCGGGCGCACAGGTAAAGTGGTTCTGCCCGTCACACGAGACTTGCGGGTAAATCTGCATATCCTTGGACACGACGATTTTCAGCTCACTGTTGCCATCGACCACAATCGGCCTACCCGACAAGGTATGGGGGTACATCGGCACAATCACAATAGCGTCGAGCTTGGGATGCATGATCGGTCCACCCGCCGACAGCGCGTAAGCGGTCGAACCGGTCGGTGTGGCAACGATCAGGCCATCGGCCTTCTGGCTGCAGACGAACTGGCCATCGATGTACAGCTCGAATTCGATCATTCGCGTGGATTTGCCAGGATGCAGCACCACATCGTTCAAGGCATCGCCCTGACCGATGGCCTCGCCGTGGCGGCGGACTTCGGCCTGCAGCAGGAAGCGGTTTTCCACCAGATAGTGGCCATCCAGTACTTCAGCGACCTTGGTTTCCAGCTCATCGGGGCGAATGTCGGTCAGGAAACCCAGGCTGCCCCGGTTGATGCCGAGCACCGGAATATTGTGTTTTGCCAACGCCCGGGCGGCACCGAGCAGGCTGCCGTCACCACCGACCACAATGACCATGTCGCAGACTTCGCCGAGCATCTTGCGTGACGAGGTTTGCAGGCCGTGCCCTGGCAGCACTTCGGCGATGGTGTCTTCGAGGATCACGTGCAGGTGACGATCGAGCAGAAACCGTTTCAGTCGGCGGACGGTATCCAGCACCTGGGAACTGCCCAGGCGACCGATGATGCCGATATTGCGAAATTGCTCCATGGGGCTCCTGCGGGGATCTGTGTGGCGGCGAAAATCACGATTATGGGCGAAAGCCGGCCGTAGACAAAATCCTTTCAGCTTCAAGGGTGTGCCCGGGATTCGGGCTATGCTCGCAAGATGATGCTATTTCCGGATTTGCTCCACCTGCCCCATCAGTTACGCCATCCCGAAGTGCGTGACCTGGCGTGGGTCATCCTCGCGCCGCCGATGCTGGGTGATACCCCGTGGCCGCAGCGCCACCCGCTGGCCGGCAGCGACTGGGTGCTGGCACCGCAAAAGCTCGAGCATTGGCTACGGCAGCTGGACCGCGACAGTTACGGCCTGCTGCACTGGCTGGCCCAGGCCCGAACCCGGCGCCTGGGCCTGTACTACGAACGCCTCTGGCAATTCGCCGTGCAGCATGCGCCTGGCATTGAACTGATTGCCGCCAACATGCCGATTCGGCGCGAGGGGCACACCCTGGGTGAACTGGACATGCTGCTGCGCGACCGCGACGGCGTGCATCACCTGGAACTGGCGATCAAGCTCTACCTCGGCCCGCAATCTGGCGACGGACACGACACCGCCCAGTGGCTGGGTCCGGGGTGCCACGATCGGCTCGACCGTAAACTGGCGCACCTGAGCCAGCATCAACTGCCGATTTCCGCACGCCCCGAGAGCCGTGAAGTGCTGGCGGGACTGGATATCCAGGCGTTCAGTGCCCACTTGTGGCTGGGGGGTTATCTGCTGTACCCGTGG
Organism: Pseudomonas sp. Pseusp3; assembly: GCF_047304225.1. NCBI lineage: Bacteria > Pseudomonadati > Pseudomonadota > Gammaproteobacteria > Pseudomonadales > Pseudomonadaceae > Pseudomonas > Pseudomonas sp. Pseusp3. The sequence goes on from NZ_JBGLYV010000028.1 coordinate 30,895, forward strand.
CCCGGACAGGCCGCCCCACCGTTGGGTGCGCATCCGCAGCATTTGCGGGGGCGCTGGCTGCATCAAAAGGATTGGCCAGCGTTGTTGGCCCAGAGCCCGCCGGGGCGCTGGCAACCTCTGCCCCGCCACGCCTGGCTGGCGCCGGCGCATTATTCGGCGGAGCACACCTGGAACCCTGGACAGATGCAGGCGTGGCTCGATGACCTGGACCCGCTGGCGCCGGCACAACTGCTGGTGCGCCTGACGGAAAATGCCAACGGTGACTGGGAAGAGGCTGAACGCCTGTTTCTGGTGGCGGATCTTTGGCCGAATGTACCGGGGCAGAGTTGAGCCTTGCATCGCCTGAGCCGGCCCCTTCGCGGGCAAGCCCGCTCCCACATTGGGCCTCAGCCGAACACAAGTCTTGTATCCACTGAAGATCCCTGTGGGAGCGGGCTTGCTCGCGAAGGGGCCAACACGGCCTAAACAGAAAACCGCATCGCCGGTTATCCAGCGTTTCGCAGAACAAACACCGGCCAATGACCATCAAGCTTTCTTGTGCTGCTCGACCCATTGCCCATAGGCATTGATGAAACTTTGCAGGAACGGCTTGACCGACTCGGACAATTTCCCCGCCTCGTCGAACGCCGAACCGGCGTTCCCCAGATAGGCCTCCGGTTGCTGCATCATCGGCACATTGAGAAACACCATGGATTGACGCAGGTTGTGGTTGGCCCCAAACCCGCCGACGGCCCCCGGCGAAACGCTGATAACGGCGCCCGGTTTGCCGCTCCAGGCACTTTTGCCATACGGACGCGAACCCACGTCAATCGCGTTTTTCAGCGGCGCCGGCACCGATCGGTTGTATTCCGGGGTCACGAACAGCACCGCGTCGGATGAACTCACCTGTTGCCGGAAAGTGCTGTAGGCTGCCGGCGGTGAAGCGCCATCGATGTCTTCGTTGTAGAGCGGCAAATCGCCAATCTCGACGATGTTGAGCTTGAGATTGGCCGGCGCCAGCTCTATCAGGGCCCGAGCGACCTTGCGGTTGATCGATTCCTTTCTCAAGCTGCCGACCAGGACGGCGATCGTATAGACGTTGCTCATGGGGATTTCTCGACTGTCCGATAGGAAGAGCTTGTAGTTATAGATGACGATTCCAGCAGCGGGCGACTGAAAACGCCGCCCCTGACTATTTTTTTCCTGTAGGAAAACTTACCGCACCCAGTCACGGTCTACAGAGCCGCAAATTGAGTGATTTATCTCCAGAGGTTCTAAGCAGATGGCAGCAGTACTCGTCGGTCAGTTCCATGCAAGAGACGCGCAAGGCCGTATTTATTCGGTGCACGAGTTCCAGGAATCCACCCCGGCGGTAGACGGTTCAGGGCCTGTCACCACCTACAAGCTGGCCATTGGCGACCGTGTCAACAAGGTCGACGACAATGAATTTCTGTTGGTGCAAACCGGCGTTACCATTATCCGCGAACCGCAAACCGTCAGCGTTTCATAACTCATCGTTATGAGCAGAAGTCATATGCGCGGACTTGGGGTAGGATTCAGCGACTGACTCCTCCACCTGCTGAACATGGACTTCACGCATGCGCTTACGCCATATCGAAGTGATCCAGGCGCTCTTGCAGACCGGTCACCTGGGCACCGCCGCCGAATGGCTGCAGTTGCCGGTGACCGAAGTCGAACGCTTGCTACGCGACGCTGAGGATCAGTTGGGTTTCATGCTGTTCGCCAGCGTGCGCGGACGATTGCAGGCCACCCGTGAAGCGCGGGAATTGCAGGTGGAAATTGCCCGGGTCTACGACGCGCTCGAACCCGTACAGCGTCTAGCCAACAGCCTCAGGCAATACCTGGCGCCGCCGCTGCGCATCATCTGCACCCCGCCTCTGGCCAACCAATTGTTGCCACACAGCATTGCGACCCTGCGCCGACGCCTGCCCGACGCGCCTTGCACACTACTGAGCCAGCCGACCCGCGACATCGTCAGAAGCCTGCTGCTGCGTGAAAGCGATCTGGGGCTGAGCCTGCACGACCCCGATCACGCCGACCTCGATTGCCAGGTGATTGCCCAGGGCAAACTTCAGTTGCTCGCACCCCATGGCTGGCTGCAACCGAAGCAGAAATACATTTCACTGCAGGATCTGGCCGGTCAATCAATGATCGGCCTGGAGGGGCACGACCCGCTGAGCCCGGCACTGGAAAACAAACTGCACGGCTTGCGCCCTGCTCCGGTGATTCAGACCCGGGTCCAGACGCATCAGATGATGCGCAGCATGGTCGAGGCCGGCGAAGGTCTGGCCATTGTCGACCCCTTCACCGCCCTCGGTGCCAAAGCCTCGGGACTGGACACCTGCCCGCTGGCGCCCGCCGTCCCGATCAGCCTCTACGCCCTGTCCCTGAAAAACGCCGAACCGTCTGCGGCGGTTCAGACCCTGTTGGCCATCGTCACGGAACAAGCCGCGGCGATGCTGACGAACTGAGCGGGTTTTCCAATGGGTTTTCGAACAGCCGATACCAGAACAGCGCCACTTCGGCGGTGTTCGGATCGATCCCGCGATAACGCAGTTGGTCAATCCCGCCAATCACGTAACCGCAGCGTTCATAAAGCCTGCAGGCCCCGAGGTTGTTGTTCTGGGTTTCGAGCATGATGCCCGGGAGTTTTTTCTTGCGGCTCCAGAATTGCGCCACATCCAGCAAGGCCTTGGCCACTCCATGCCGTCGGGCCGGTGCATGCACCGCCAGCTCGTCGATATGGGCAAAGCCGTTCCAGTTGGTGCTGACCACCAGATGCCCCACGGGCTGGTCATCCAGATAGGCCATGAAAATTGCGCTGTCGGCGGCATCGCGAAAGCTGCTGAACTCCTCCGGATCAATACCATAGCACTTGCGATACGGCGTAATCGGTGTAACCGGCCACTGTGCCACCGGCGTACCTATTTCGGCTGCACCGTAGGCCGCGACTTCAAAACTGAAATCACTGCCCCAGATATAAGCGGCAAAACCGTCATCGGCAACCCGTACCGACAAGCCTGGGTAAATCGGATTCATAACCGGCTGCATACTGGGAAAGGTCCTCACTCCTTGATGCAATCGACGGTGTAGCACCGCCCACTGCCCTGGTCTTCATGTTGCAATCCGTGCACATCAGCAACGAACCCCGGGAAACTGCTATCGAACGTGCGGGCAAACGCCAGGTAATCGATGATCGAGCGAGTCGACTCGGTAAAGCGCTCGCCTGGCATGATCAGCGGTATGCCGGGAGGGTACGGCACCAGCATCACCGCGGCGATCCGCCCATCCAGCGCATCGATCGACACCGCCTCAACCTCACCTCGCACCAATTGATCATAGGCGTCCGCCGGTTTCATCGCGACTTCCGGCAGTACCGTGTACATGCGCTTGAGGTGCCTGGCGGTGGCGTTGCTGCGATAACAGGCATGCAACTGATCGCATAAATCACGCAGGCCCATACCCTGATACCGCGCCACATTCTCTTGCGCCACGCAAGGCAGGCAACTGGCCAGGCTGACGTTGGCGTCATAACTGCGCTTGAACTCCAGCAATTCGGTGAGCAGCGTACTCCACTTGCCTTTGGTAATCCCCATGGAGAACAGCACCAGGAACGAATAAAGCCCGGTTTTCTCGACCACCAGGCCACGCTCCCAAAGGAACTTGCTGACCACCGCCGCCGGAATCCCGCGCTCGCTGAGGGCGCCACCGGCTGTCAGCCCCGGCATCACCAGCGTGACCTTGATCGGGTCGAGCAACACATAATCCTCGGTCACGCCGCCAAAGCCATGCCAGTCGGCATCGGGCTGCAGTAACCAGTCCTCGGTAACGACCCGCTCGATGCCCTCCGCCGACGGCGGTTGCCAGATCGAAAACCACCAGTCATCCGCAGCAATGTGCTGTCGCAAGTTGGCCAGCGCCCGACGAAAGCTCAGGGCCTCGTCAAACATTTCCTGCAACAGCGAACGCCCGGCCGGCCCTTCCATCATCGCCGAGGCCACGTCCAGCGAGGCGATGATGCCGTACTGCGGCGAAGTCGAGATGTGCATCATGAACGCTTCATTGAAGCGATCCCGATCCAGTTGCCGCGCACCGCCGTCGCGCACATGAATCATCGACGCCTGGCTGAATGCCGCCAGCAGCTTGTGAGTGGAATGGGTGGTAAACACCAACGGGCTGCCTTCATCACGTGACGTGCCCATGCCGTAGCGCCCGGCAAAAAACTCATGAAATGCGGCATAGGCGTACCAGGCCTCGTCGAAGTGCAGCACTTCAACGCTATTGCCCAATTGCTGCCTGATCAGTTCGGCGTTGTAACAGAGGCCGTCATAGGTCGAATTGGTCACCACGGCGAGCTTGACCTTCGGTGAACGCCCCTTGGTCAGCGGACTGGCGTCGATCTTGGCCTGGATCGACTCGCGGCTGAACTCACTCAGTGGAATCGGACCGATGATCCCCAGCTCATTACGCTCCGGACACAAGTACAGCGGGATCGCGCCGGTCATGATGATCGAGTGCAGCACCGACTTGTGGCAATTGCGATCCACCAGCACCAGGTCATCGCGAGCGACCACCGAGTGCCAGACAATCTTGTTGGCCGTGGACGTGCCATTGATCACGAAAAAGGTGTGATCGGCGCCAAAATTACGTGCTGCACGGGCCTCGGCTTCAGCCAGGGGACCGGTGTGGTCGAGTAAGGAGCCAAGTTCCGGCACCGACACCGAAAGATCCGAGCGCAGGGTATTTTCCCCGAAAAACTGGTGAAACGCCTGCCCGACCGGGCTTTTGTGATACGCCACGCCACCGCCGTGACCGGGGGTATGCCAGGAATAATTGGAATCCGCCGTGTGCTGCACCAGTGCCTTGAAAAACGGTGGCAACAGACCATCAAGGTATTTGCGTGCAGCGCGGGCCACCTGCCGGGCGAGAAAGGGCACCGTATCTTCAAACAGGTAAAGGATGCCGCGTAACTGATTGAGCTCGGCCATGGCGTCGGCGGGCGCGTTTTCCAGAGTCACTTTTTCGCCCAGGGCGAAAATCGGCAGATCCGGCGCACGCACTCGCGCCAGACCGATCAGTTCGGCCATGTTTTGCAACAAATGCGAATGGGAGCTGGCGTCCTCAGACGCAATCAACATGCAGGACAGGCCATGGTAAGTCGACGCCACCAGTCGTCCTTCGGTGTAGTCCACCGCCGAAACGACGCTGAATCCTTCCTGCTCCAGCTCCCGGGCAATCCCCCGCACGCGGTCGCCAGCGACGCTGTCGGCCTTGATGTCGCGATGGACAATCAGGACCGGGAATTTCAAATCTTTATACATGAGGCTCAGTGTCCTGAGGCGGCAGACCAGAGCCTGCCAATCACCTCAGGTTAGAGTGTTGCAGCGGATGTAGCGAGTGCGACGCCCTGAAATGGGTCACAAGGTGCGCTTTTATTTGAAAGGGCTAGGCCTGGGCTTCAGCCTCGGCCAGTTGCACCCACAACGCCGGAGCGCCAGCGGATTTGCTGATGATTTCCAGGCGCGCGGCATGGCGGGCCAGGTCGTCTTCGCTGGCGCGGATGATACGCGTCGGCTGGCGGTCCGCCGGCAGACGGCGGATCTCGGTGGCTGAGTTGTCCGCCCCTTCACCGGATCCATTGCCATCGGAAGCGTTACCGGCCAGGGAGAGACTGGTCTGCCCCCCGGTCATGGTCAGGTAGACGTCGGCGAGAATCTCGGAGTCGAGCAAGGCGCCGTGCAGTTCACGGCCGGAGTTGTCGACGCCATAGCGCTTGCACAAGGCGTCGAGGCTGTTGCGCTGCCCCGGGTGACGTTCCCGGGCCATGATCAGGGTGTCGAGGATCGTGCAGTGCTGCGTGATGTCCGCGCGATCCTGCCGCCCCATCAGGGCGAATTCGTTGTTGATGAAGCCAACGTCGAACGCCGCGTTATGGATGATCAGCTGCGCGCCCTTGATGAACTCGAAGAACTCTTCGGCCACTTCGGCAAAACGTGGCTTGCCCACGAGGAACTCGTTGGTGATGCCGTGGACGCCGATGGCGCCCTCGTCACTTTCGCGGTCGGGTTGCAGGTACACGTGAAAGTGCCGGCCCGTCAGGCGTCGGCCGATCAACTCGACACAACCGATTTCGATAATCCGGTGGCCGTCGGTCACCGGCATGCCGGTGGTTTCGGTATCGAGTACAACGGATCTGGTGGCCATCAGTGCTCAGCTCTCAATCGGTCAATCGTGCAAAAGCGGCGATGTTAACACGCTCGCCGGGGTGTTTCAGATAGACCGTGTCGCCCCTTTCGCGAGCAAGCCCGCTCCCACAGGGAATCGAGGTTTGCACACAATATTGGGCTCATGAAGATCCAGTGTGGGAGCGGGCTTGCTCGCGAAGGCCGCGACTCGGTCCATAGGCCAGACCCGAATCAGCCCTGTTTGTACCCACGCACTTCATCGACGCCGCGGTTGGCCAACTGGTCGGCCCGTTCGTTACCGTGATGGCCAATGTGTCCGCGCACCCATTTCCAGGTGACCTTGTGGCGGTTGACCTGCTCGTCGAGCAGCTTCCACAGGTCGGCGTTTTTCACCGGTTCTTTCGCTGCGGTTTTCCAGCCGCGCTTCTTCCAGTTGTCCATCCACTCGTTGATGCCTTTCATCACGTACTGGGAGTCGGTCACCAGCAGCACGTCACAGGGTCGCTTGAGTTCTTCCAGGCCACGGATCGCGCCCATCAGCTCCATGCGGTTGTTGGTGGTATTGGCTTCGCCGCCCCAGAGCTCCTTTTCGACACCCTTGCACACCAGCAGTGCGCCCCAGCCGCCAGGGCCAGGGTTGCCTTTGCAGGCGCCGTCGGTGAACAGTTCTACGCTATCGCTCATGCCAATCTATCCAGAAAATGCGCTGGCCCGCCGATCGCTGATCGACGACGCCCGAAGCCGGGACAGGCCCGGCCGCAAATAAAAAGTGTGTCTTACGGTTCGATGTTGCGACGGTTGACCTTGGCCATCGGCAAAGGAATCAACTTGCCCATTGGCTCGCGCCGCTCCTGACGGACTGGTCGCAGGCCCACCACGATCTTGCGCGCCACCAATAAATAGAAGCCGCCGCCCGACAGTTGCCAGTCACCGGCCTTGCGCTCCCAACCGGCCAGGCGGGTCTGCCATGCCGGTGACGCAAGCGGCGGACGATAGCACCCGAAGCGGCGTTTCTCCAGCGCAAAGCCCAGCAGGTTCAGCCAGTCCGCAACCCGTGACGGCGAAATGCAGCGCGCCTTGCGCAGCGCATCCTGGGCAAACACATGCCGCAGGCCCCAGCTGCTCCAGGGGTTGATGCCAATGATCAGCAAATGTCCACCGGGGCGTACGCTGCTTGCTGCCTCGCGAAGCAGCCCGTGGGGCGACAGGCAGAAATCCAGGCCATGCTGCAATACCACCACGTCGGCAGCGTGCTCGCTCAGCGGCCAGGCCTGCTCCTCGCAAACGATCTCCACCCCCGGCAACGGCGCGCCAAGGCGCACGTTACGCTGCACCTGCGGCGCTGACGGAGGGGGCTCGGCCGAGGGGCCGTAATGCACCAGATAACCACCAAAGAACCGCCCGAGCTCGTCTTCGAGCATGCGCCGCTCTTCGTCCAGCAGAAATTGCCCGAGGGGACCGGCCAGCCACTCGCGGGCCGCGCTGATCAACGCCAGCCAGTCAGGATCGGCTTGTGCGAACGCTTTATCAGTCATTGCATTCTCCAACGCGCCAGGAAGTTCTAAGATGCGCCAATGTTTTCCGCTTGGCGAATCCGACGATGATACAGATCACTGCCCTGCCCGCCTTTACCGACAACTACATCTGGTTGTTACAGGACCACGGCAGCAAACGCTGCGCGGTGGTCGACCCGGGTGATGCCGCCCCGGTACAAGCCTGGCTCGCGGCCAATCCGGGCTGGGTACTGAGTGATATTTTGATCACTCACCACCATCATGACCACGTCGGCGGCGTCGAATTGCTGAAGAAAGCGACAAACGCGAAAGTCTTTGGTCCGGCCAGCGAAAAGATCCCGGCGCGGGACGTCGCGCTCAAGGACAACGACAAGGTCAGCGTGCTCGGCTGGGACTTCGACGTCATCGCGGTCCCGGGTCACACCCTGGGGCATATCGCCTATTACCATCACGGGCTGCTGTTTTGCGGTGACACCTTGTTTGCCGCCGGTTGCGGGCGCTTGTTCGAAGGCACGCCACAGCAAATGCACAGCTCGCTGACACGCCTCGCGGCGTTGCCGGAAGACACGCTGGTCTACTGCACCCACGAATACACCCTCAGTAACCTGAAGTTTGCGGCGGCCGTCGAACCGGACAATCCGCACACCGCCGAGCGCCTGGCCAAAGTCACCCGGCAACGGGAATCCGGGATCCTGACGCTGCCGTCGACACTGGCACTGGAAAAGCTCACAAACCCGTTTTTGCGCTCCGGCGAAACATCCGTTAAAGAAAAAGCGGACGAACGGACCGGCACCGATAACTCGGCGCCCGATATGGTTTTTGCTGCTCTTCGAGCCTGGAAAGATACGTTCTAAAAGGATCTCGTAAGGTTGCAACAATTCTGAAAGGTTGACCGCGCTGGGTGCGCTTCCTAGAATCGCCCGACATTTTTGCCCGGAACTTACTTCCAGCCAATGTCGTCACCTATTCGCAAAGCCATCAGTTCCGACGCATTGACCCGCTTGGCTCAAGCCATAGCGGTGGCTGTGTCCGCCACCCTGGCGGGCTGTTCCAGCCATGCGCCGCAGACCGATGCGGCGCATACGCCGAACATCGCCGCGCGCGCCAAGCAGAAGCCGATCTGGCTGAGCGAAAAACCCAGTCCGCAAATTCCACAGGACGTCTGGGAGCGTATGCGGCAGGGCTTCCAGTTGCAGGACGGGCTGGGTGTCAACCCGCGCATCGAGCAACAGCGCCTCTGGTTCGCCAGCAATCCATCGTTCCTGGAAAACGCCGGCGAACGTGGCAGCCTCTACATTCACTACATCGTCGAACGCCTTGAAGAGCGCAACATGCCGCTGGAACTGGCACTGCTGCCAGTGATTGAAAGTGCCTACAACCCGATGGCCTATTCCCGGGCCGACGCGGTGGGTCTTTGGCAATTCATCCCCTCCACCGGGCGCTACTTCAACCTGCGTCAAACCCGATTCTATGATGGCCGGCGCGACATCACCGCGTCGACCACCGCCGCGATGGATTACCTGACCCGCCTGCACGACATGTTCAACGGCGACTGGTTGCTGGCCCTGGCGGCCTATAACGCAGGCGAAGGCACCGTCAGCCGGGCCATCGAGCGCAACGAGCGCCTCGGCCTGCCGACCGACTACTGGAACCTGCCGTTGCCGGCCGAAACCCAGGCCTACGTACCGAAGCTGCTGGCACTGTCGCAAGTGGTGATGGCACCGGAAGCCTACGGCGTGAACCTCAATCCGATCGCCAACGAACCCTACTTCCAGGTCGTCGAAATCAACCAGCGCATGGACCTGTCCAAGGTCGCTGAAGTCGCCAACATCGACGAAGACGAACTGTTCCAGCTCAACCCGGCATTCAAGCAGCGCACCACCATCGACGGCCCGCAGCACCTGCTGGTGCCGACCTCCAAGGCGCAACTGCTGACCAGCAGCCTGCAGACCATGCGTCCTGAAGAGTTGATCAGCAAGAAATCGCTCAAGCCGGTCTTCGAAGGCGCCGACGACACCCAGGTCGCCAGCGCCAGGCGCTCCTACCGGGTCAAACGGGGTGACAACCTCGGCTCCATCGCCAAGGCCAACAACGTTGACGTGAAGGACCTGCAACGCTGGAACAACATGACCGGCAAGAATCTCAAGCCCGGCCAGACCCTGGTCATGCAGGACAACGGCAAACGCAATTCCGGGCGGGTCAACACCGTGATTGCGGCAAACAACAAGAAGCAGCAGACCACGTACAAGGTCCAGCAAGGCGACTCGCTGTACATCGTGGCCAAGCGCTTCAATGTAGAGATGCAGCACCTCAAGCGCTGGAACCCGCGTGTCGGCCAGGCGCTCAAGCCCGGTCAGATGTTGACGGTGGCCAATCCGCATTAAAACTACTGTAGGAGCGAGCTTGCTCGCGAAAAACCCAAGGGCACCGAGTTGATTCAGGCGCCCCGTGTCATCGTTGACCACCATCGCGAGCAAGCTCGCTCCTACAGGATTGTGATCGCCCGGATCCCCCGTCTTTTTCCTGCCCATACAAGCTGTTACTGTACGATCCATAATGCCCAAGCCGCCTGGATCGGATCCCCTATTTGAAGCGTCCCCTGCCCCTGCTCCTGATCAGCCTGGCCTTGAGCTCCACCGCAAGCGCGACGATCAGCGAAAGCCATGGTTATGCGCAGTTCGGCACGCTCAAGTATCCGGCCCGATTTACCCACTTCGACTGGGTCAACCCGCAAGCGCCCAAGGGCGGTACGTTGCGGGTGATGGCGTTTGGCACCTTCGATACGCTCAACCCGTACACCTTCAAGGGCACCAGCCCGGTCACCACACCGAACTTCCTGCAATACGGCATCAACGAGCTCAACGAGCCGCTGATGGTCGGCACCGGGCAGTACGCGCCTTCGGGTGACGAGCCCGCGTCCAGCTATGGCCTGATTGCCCAGTCGGTGGAGTACAGCGAGGACCGCAGCTGGGTGGTGTTCAACCTGCGTCCCGAAGCACGCTTCCATGACGGTACGCCGATCACCGCCTACGACGTCGCGTTCTCCTATCGCCTGCTGCTCAAGGAAGGCCATCCGCTGTACCGCACCAGCCTTCAGGAAGTGCAACGGGTCGACATCCTCAACCCGCAGCGGGTCCGTTTCGTGTTCAAGCGCGCCGGTAATCCACTGCTGATCCTGCGCCTGGGCGAAATGCCGGTGCTGGCACAGCACTACTGGAAAGGTCGCGACTTCAAGGCCACCACCTTCGAGGCGCCGCTGGGCAGCGGACCGTATCGCATCACGTCGGTCACGCCAGGGCGACAGATCGTCTTCGAACGGGTCAACGATTACTGGGGCAAGGACCTGCCGGTCAATCGCGGCAAGTACAACTTCGACCGCATGGAAGTCGAGTTCTACCGCGACAGCGACGTGGCCTTCGAGGCTTTCAAGGCCGGTGAATTCGACATCTACATCGAACATCAGGCGAAGAACTGGGACACCGGCTACAACTTTCCCGCCATACGCCGCGGCGAAGTGGTCAAGGCGCAGATCCCCCACCAGATCCCGACCCAGACCCAGGGCCTGTTCATGAACAGCCGTCGTCCGACTTTCTCGGACGCCAAGGTCCGTGAAGCACTGGGGCTGATGTTCAACTTTGAGTGGACCAACCGCACGCTGTTCGGCGGTGCCTACCAACGCGCCATGAGCTACTACCCCAACAGCGAATTCTCGGCCAGCGGTTTACCGGTCGGGCATGAATGGCTGTTGCTCAAGCCCTATCGTGAACAGCTGCCGGCCAGGCTCTTTACCGAGCCGTTCAGCCTGCCGCAGACCGACGGGCGCGCCATCCCCAGGGAGACCTTGCGCAATGCCCTCGGCCTGCTCGCCGAAGCCGGCTGGAAGCTCAATGGCCAGCACCTGCAAAACGCCGCCGGGCAACCCTTGCGGCTGGAGCTGCTGCTGGTCAATCCAAACCTGGAACGCATCCTCCAGCCTTATGTCGAGAACCTCGCCAGCATCGGCATCGATGCGCGGCTGCGCACGGTCGATCGCGCACAATACAAGCAGCGCCTCGACCAGTTCGATTTCGACATGATTCTGATGACCCTCAACCAGACCCTCAGCCCCGGCCTGGAGCAGTGGCAGTACTTTCACTCCAGCCAGGCCGGGGTCAAGGGCAGCAAGAACTACGCGGGCATCGCCAACCCGGTGGTCGACCATTTGCTCGAACAGTTGCTGGCCGCCCGCAACCGCGACGAGCAAGTCGCCGCCGGCAAGGCCCTTGACCGCGTGCTGCTGTGGCAGCACTACATCGTCCCCAACTGGTACCTCAATTATCACCGCCTGGCGTACCGCAACCGGCTCGCCTTCGTCACCACGCCGCCCTATACCCTGGGCCTGAACGCGTGGTGGCTGAAATCTTCGGAGAAAGATCAATGAAGCCCATCCGCACCCTGCTCCTGCAGGCCAGCGGCCTGTTGTTCGCCGGGCTGGCCTGCGCCGCCCCGCAACACGCAGTGACCCTGTACAACGAGCCGCCGAAATACCCGGCCGACTTCAAGCACTTCGACTACGTCAATCCGGACGCGCCCAAGGGCGGAATATTCCGTCAGGCCGGTTTCGGCGGCTTCGACAGCCTTAACCCGTTCATCAGCAAAGGCGTGCCGGCGGACGATATCGGCATGATCTACGACACCCTGGCCAAGCAAGGCCTGGACGAACCGTTCACCGAGTACGGCCTGATCGCCCGGCTGATCGAAAAAGCCCCGGACAACGGTTGGGTGCGCTTCTACCTGCGCCCCGAAGCGCGCTTCCATGATGGCCATCCGGTGCGTGCCGAAGACGTGGTGTTCAGCTTCCAGATGCTGACCAAGGACGGCGCCCCGATGTACCGCGGCTACTACAACGACGTGGCGGAAGCGGTCGCCGAAGACCCGCTCACCGTACTGTTCAAGTTCAAGCACACCAACAACCGCGAACTGCCGCTGATCCTTGGCCAGTTGCCGGTGCTGCCCAAGCATTGGTGGGCCGACCGCGACTTCAATAAGGGCAACCTGGAAATTCCGCTGGGCAGCGGCCCGTACAAGGTCGGCGAAGTGAAGGCCGGGCGCTCGGTGCGCTATGAGCGCGTCAAGGATTACTGGGGCAAGGACCTGCCGGTCAATCGGGGTTTCTATAATTTCGACGTGATGACCACCGATTACTACCGTGACAACACCGTGGCCCTGGAAGCGCTCAAGGCCGGGCAGTTCGACTACTGGCTGGAAATGACCGCGAAAAACTGGGCCAACGCCTACAACACTCCAGCGGTCACCGAAGGTCGGCTGGTCAAGGAACAGATTCCCAATGGCAATCCGACCGGCATGCAAGGGTTCGTGTTCAATTTGCGCCGCCCGGTGTTCCAGGATGTGCGCGTGCGCCAGGCCTTGTCGCTATTGCTGGACTTCGAATGGACCAACAAGCAGCTGTTCAACAGCGCCTATGTGCGTACCCGCAGCTACTTCGAAAACTCGGAAATGGCCGCCACCGGCCTGCCGGATGCCGATCAGGTGGCGATCCTCGATCCGTTGCGCAGCAAGCTGCCACCGCAAGTATTCAGCGAAGCGTTCCAGAACCCGAGCACCGACGCTAGCGGCATGATCCGCACCCAGCAACGGGAAGCCTATCAACTGTTGCAGGAGGCCGGCTGGCGCATTGTCGATGACAAGATGGTCGACGCCACCGGCAAACCGGTAGCCATCGAGTTCCTGCTGGCCCAGACCGAATTCGAACGGGTGTTGCTACCGTTCAAGCGCAACCTGAGCGACCTGGGTATCGACCTGGTGATTCGCCGGGTCGACGTCTCGCAATACATCAACCGCGTGCGTTCCCGGGACTTCGACATGATCGTCGGCAGCTTCCCGCAATCCAACTCGCCGGGGAACGAACAACGGGAATTCTGGATGTCGGCCGCCGCCGACAAACCCGGCAGCCGCAACTCCATGGGCCTGAAAGACCCGGTGGTCGATCAACTGGTCGAGCAACTGATCAACGCCGATTCGCGCAAGAGCCTGGTGGCCCATGCCCGCGCGCTGGACCGCGTTCTGCAATGGGGCTATTACGTAATACCAAACTGGCACATCAAGACCTGGCGCGTGGCGTACTGGAACCACATCGGCCACCCGAAGGTCTCGCCTAAATACGACATCGGCACGGCCACCTGGTGGGTCAAGCCTGATATCAAGCCTGCGATAGAAGTCGAAACCACACTGCAGGCCGGTCCTGCGGGCACGGAGTAATCAGATGCTGGCGTACATTTTTCGGCGACTGCTGCTGATCATTCCCACCCTGTTCGGCATCCTGCTGATCAACTTCGTGATCATCCAGGCTGCTCCGGGCGGGCCGGTGGAGCAAATGATCGCCAAGCTCGAAGGCTTTGAAGGCGCCACCAGCCGCATCGCTGGCGGTGGTGCCGAAGTGTCGGTGGCAGGCTCGGCCTATCGCGGCGCCCAGGGCCTGGACCCGGCGCTGGTCAAGGAAATCGAACACATGTACGGCTTCGACAAATCGGCGCCGGAACGCCTGTGGATCATGGTCAAGAACTATGCGTCGCTGGATTTCGGCGACAGCTTCTTCCGTGACGCCAAGGTCATCGACCTGATCAAGGAAAAGATGCCGGTCTCGATCTCCCTCGGGCTGTGGAGCACGCTGATCATGTACCTGGTGTCGATCCCGCTGGGAATCGCCAAGGCGAAGCGGCACGGCAGCCACTTCGACGTCTGGACCAGTTCGGCGATCATCGTCGGCTATGCGATCCCGGCGTTCCTGTTCGCCATCCTGTTGATCGTGGTATTTGCCGGCGGCAGTTACCTGGACTGGTTCCCGTTGCGCGGGCTGACCTCGAACAACTTCGATGAACTGAGCATGGGCGGCAAGGTCCTCGACTACTTCTGGCACCTGGCGCTACCGGTGACCGCGCTGGTCATCGGCAACTTCGCGACCATGACCCTGCTGACCAAGAACAGCTTTCTCGACGAGATCAACAAGCAGTACGTGATCACCGCCAAGGCCAAGGGACTGACCAATCACCGCGTGCTGTACGGCCACGTGTTCCGCAACGCCATGCTGCTGGTGATCGCCGGTTTCCCTTCAGCCTTGATCGGCATCTTTTTCACCGGCTCGTTGCTGGTAGAGGTGATCTTCTCCCTTGACGGCCTCGGCCTGATGAGTTTCGAGGCGGCGATCAACCGCGATTACCCGGTGGTGTTCGGCACGCTGTTCATCTTCACCCTGCTCGGGTTGGTGGTAAAACTGATCGGCGACCTCACCTACACCCTTGTCGATCCGCGCATCGACTTCGAAAGCCGGGAGCATTGAGATGAACCTGTCCCCCCTCAATCGCCGGCGCTTCGAACTGTTCAAGGCCAACAGGCGCGGGTGGTGGTCGCTGTGGCTGTTCCTGATCCTGTTCGGTGCCAGCCTCGGCGCCGAGCTGATTGCCAACGACAAGCCGCTGGCGGTGCATTACGACAACAACTGGTACTTCCCGGCGCTCAAGCGCTACCCGGAAACCACCTTCGGCGGCGAATTTCCGCTGGAAGCCAACTACAAGAGTCCGTACATCCGCGAACTGCTCAAGGCCAAGGACGCCTGGGTGCTGTGGGCGCCGATCCCCTACAGCTACCAGAGCATCAACTACGACCTGAAAGTCCCGGCCCCGGCCCCGCCCTCGACGGACAACCTCCTGGGCACCGACGATCAGGGCCGCGATGTGCTGGCCCGGGTGATCTACGGCTTCCGCATTTCAGTACTGTTTGCCCTGACCCTGACGGTGCTCAGCTCGATCATCGGCGTGATCGCCGGGGCCTTGCAGGGTTTCTACGGTGGCTGGGTGGATCTGGCCGGGCAGCGCTTCCTGGAGATCTGGTCCGGGCTGCCGGTGTTGTACTTGCTGATCATCCTCGCCAGCTTCGTGCAGCCCAACTTCTGGTGGTTGCTGGGGATCATGCTGCTGTTCTCGTGGATGAGCCTGGTGGATGTGGTGCGCGCCGAGTTCCTGCGCGGTCGCAACCTGGAATACGTACGCGCCGCCCGCGCCCTGGGCATGCAGAACGGTGCGATCATGTTCCGCCACATCTTGCCCAACGCGATGGTCTCGACCATGACCTTCATGCCGTTCATCCTCACCGGCGCCATCGGCACATTGACCGCCCTGGACTTCCTCGGCTTCGGCCTGCCGGCGGGCAGCCCTTCGCTGGGGGAACTGGTGGCCCAGGGCAAATCCAACCTGCAGGCGCCGTGGCTGGGCATCAGTGCTTTTGCGGTGCTGGCCTTGATGTTGAGTTTGCTGGTGTTCATCGGTGAGTCCGCTCGCGATGCCTTCGACCCGAGGAAGTGAAATGAATCAGCACAATCTGATCGAAGTGCGCGACCTGTCCGTCGACTTTGTCGTCGGCAATCGCTGCCAGCGGGCCGTCGAAGGCGTCAGCTTCGACATCAAGCGCGGCGAAACCCTGGCCCTGGTCGGCGAGAGCGGTTCCGGCAAATCGGTCACCGCCCATTCGATCCTGCGCCTGCTGCCCTACCCCCTTGCCCGGCATCCGTCCGGCACGATCGAATATTCCGGGCAGAACCTGCTGAACCTGAAAGAAAAGACCATTCGCCACATTCGCGGCAACCGCATTGCGATGATCTTCCAGGAGCCGATGACCTCGCTCAATCCCCTGCACTCGATTCAAAAGCAGATCAACGAGGTGCTGGGCATCCACAAAGGGCTGACCGGCAAGGTCGCGACCAAACGCACGCTGGAACTGCTGGAGATGGTCGGCATCCCCGAGCCGCACAAACGCCTCAAGGCCCTGCCCCACGAATTGTCCGGCGGCCAGCGTCAACGGGTGATGATCGCCATGGCCCTGGCCAACGAGCCGGAACTGCTGATCGCCGACGAGCCGACCACTGCGCTGGACGTGACCGTTCAGCTGAAAATCCTCGAGTTGCTCAAGGAACTGCAGGCCCGATTGGGCATGGCCCTGCTGCTGATCAGCCATGATTTGAACCTTGTGCGAAGAATTGCGCATCGCGTATGTGTCATGCAGCAAGGTTGCATCGTCGAACAGGCATCGTGCGAAGAATTGTTCCGCGCGCCGCAGCATCCGTACACTCGGGAACTGCTGGCAGCGGAGCCCGGCGGCAAGCCTGCAAGCAACGTGATCGGCCCGCCCTTGCTGGCGGTCGAAGACCTGAAAGTCTGGTTTCCGATCAAGAAAGGCTTGCTCAAGCGCACGGTGGATTACGTCAAGGCGGTGGACGGCATCAACTTCAGCCTGCCCCAGGGCCAGACCCTGGGGATCGTGGGTGAAAGCGGTTCCGGCAAGTCGACGCTGGGCCTGGCGATTTTGCGGTTGATCGCCAGCAAAGGCGCCATTCGCTTTGAAGGCCAGCCGCTAGACTGCCTGACGCAGCAACAAGTCAGGCCGCTGCGACGGGAGATGCAAGTGGTGTTTCAGGACCCGTTCGGCAGCCTGAGCCCACGGATGTGCGTGAATGACATCGTTGGCGAAGGCCTGCGGATCCACAAGATGGGCACCGAGGCGGAACAGGAACAAGCGATCATTGCAGCACTCAAGGAGGTAGGCCTGGATCCGGAAACCCGGCATCGCTACCCCCACGAATTTTCCGGCGGGCAACGGCAGAGAATCGCCATTGCCCGGGCATTGGTGTTAAAACCGGCGTTGATTTTGCTGGACGAGCCGACCTCGGCTCTCGACCGCACCGTACAGCGCCAAGTGGTGGAGCTTTTGCGTTCGCTGCAAACCAAGTACAACCTGACGTATCTGTTTATCAGCCATGACCTGGCTGTGGTGAAAGCGCTGAGCCACCAGTTGATGGTGGTCAAGCATGGCCAAGTGGTCGAACAGGGAGACGCGCAAAGCATTTTTGCCGCCCCCCAACATCCATATACACAGCAGTTGCTGGAAGCCGCTTTTCTGGCTCCGGCCACTGCGCAATAACCTGAAAGAGGAGCAACACATGGGTTTTCTCGCCGGTAAGCGCGTACTGATCGTCGGTGTCGCCAGCAAGCTGTCCATCGCATCCGGCATCGCTGCCGCCATGCATCGCGAGGGCGCTGAGCTTGCCTTCACTTATCAGAACGACAAACTCAAGGGTCGTGTCGAAGAGTTCGCACAAGGCTGGGGTTCGAGCCCTGAGCTGTGCTTCCCGTGCGACGTGGCCAGCGATGAAGAAATCGCCAAGGTCTTCGAAGAACTGAGCAAGAAGTGGGATGGCCTGGACTGCATCGTGCACTCCGTGGGCTTCGCCCCGGGCGACCAACTGGACGGCGACTTCACCGAAGCCACCACCCGTGAAGGTTTCCGCATCTCTCACGACATCAGCGCCTACAGCTTCGTGGCACTGGCCAAGGCCGGCCGTGAAATGATGAAAGGCCGCAACGGCAGCCTGCTGACCCTGTCGTACCTGGGCGCCGAGCGCACCATGCCGAACTACAACGTAATGGGCATGGCCAAGGCTTCCCTGGAAGCGGGCGTACGCTACCTGGCCGGCTCCCTGGGCCCGGACGGTACTCGCGTCAACTGTGTATCGGCAGGTCCGATCCGCACCCTCGCCGCTTCCGGCATCAAGAACTTCCGCAAGATGCTGGCCGCCAACGAAGCGCAAACTCCGCTGCGCCGCAACGTCACCATCGAAGAGGTCGGCAACGCCGGCGCCTTCCTGTGCTCGGACCTGGCGTCCGGCATCAGCGGTGAAATCATGTACGTGGACGGTGGCTTCAACACCACCGCCATGGGCAGCCTCGAAGAGTAATCTTCGGTCGGCTACAAAAAAACCGCCTTTTCAGGCGGTTTTTTTATGCCTGCGATTTCCGGCCGATGTAGCACCCCCTGTAGGAGCGAGCCTGCTCGCGAAAAACCCGGGCACGCCGTGTTCATCCAGACTGCGCGCGTTATCGTTGACGACCTTCGCGAGCCAGCTCGCTCCTACAGAGGGTCAGTGTTGTGTCAGGCATTTGGCGAACAACTGCTGAATCGGCTGATTGCGCTGGCTGTAGCGCTGCAACAGCACGATCTCGCGGTAGAAGGTCAACTCACCCAACCGAATCACCCTGACCTTCGCCCCATGCTCCAGCCACAGCCCCGCCTCCGGCAGCAGCGAAACCCCCAACCCACACTCGACCATTTTGACAATGGCCTCCAGTTCATCCAGCTCCAGCGCCACGCGCACTTCAATCCGTTGCTCACGCAGAAAACGCGTCACTAGCCGCCCGCCAAACGAATTGCGGTCGTAGCGCACATGAGGGTGCTCAGCCAGCAGTTGCAACGGATCATCGTCCTCCAGGTCCGCCGGTACGATCAGTACAAACGGCTCCCGGCGAATCACCTGTGCGAACAACTCCTTGGGCAACTCGAACGGTGGCTTGATCAGGATCGCCAGATCCACTTCTCCCGTGTCCACCTGGCTCAGCAGGTTCAGCGATACACCGGGCACCAGCTTGGGCTCCAGCAAGGGTGCCTGCTGGCGCAATCGCAGCAGCGCCTGTGGCAGCAACCCGGTCTGCGCCGTCGCCACCGCGCCAATTTTCAACTCGCCACGGTACTCACCGACATCGTCACTGACAGCCATGCGGCTGAAGGTTTCGAGCATTTCCCTGGCCATTGGCAATGCACGCTGCCCTGCTGCATTGAGCAGTGCCTGGCGGCCAGTGCGGTCGAACAGACGGATGCCCAGGGCGTGTTCCAGATTGCGAATCTGCGCGCTGACCGCCGATTGCGTCAGGCCGATGTGCATGCCGGCCGCGGCGAAGGTGCCGTGACGCGCCACGGCGACAAAGGTTTTCAGTTCTCGCAGCATAGCGGCCTCGATTGATCGAAATAATTTGAGCTCGACGCAAAAATTATCGTCTTTCAATCAAAAAGCACAGGACTAAACTCAACGCACTCCCACCCGCCACCGAGGTACGCCTGATGCAACTGTCCCCTTTTCACCTGGCCATTCCCGTCTACGACTTGCCTGCCGCCCGGCGCTTTTACGGTGAGGTGTTTGGCCTGGAGGAAGGTCGCTCAAGCGATCATTGGGTGGATTTCAATTTCTTCGGTCATCAACTGGTGATTCACCTGGCGCCGAAAAATCCTGCGCAAGAAGCCGCGCACACCAATGCCGTTGATGGTCACGATGTGCCGGTGCCGCATTTTGGCGTGGTGCTCGGCATGGCGGAATGGGAGACGCTGGCCGAGCGGCTGAAGTCGCTGGAGACTCGCTTCGTGATCGAGCCGGGGATTCGTTTTCAGGGGCTGGTGGGGGAACAGGCGACGATGTTTCTGTTTGATCCTTGCGGTAATGCGCTGGAGTTCAAGGCGTTCAAGGATATCGGGCAACTGTTTGCCAAGTGAAAGTATGTGTTGCCTGTTCGGGCCTCTTCGCGAGCAAGCCCGCTCCCACACTGGATCCATGTAGCACTGAAGATCCCTGTGGGAGCGGGCTTGCTCGCGAAGAGGCCCGCCAATACTTCACAGCCCTAACGGCTCATCACCCGCTCGGCCTCAGCTAACAGGTCCTCGATTGAGTCATGAACCTCAGGGTCATACTCGACCTGGACAACGCGGAACCGAATGTCATAACTGCGATGCGCCGTGGCGTTGCGTTCATCGAGTATCTCGTCGAGTCGCGCCTTGATCGCTGCAATCTCCACGACACTGGAACCGGTCAGCAGCGCCGCGAACCGGTCGCCTTCGAGCCGTCCGACCACATCGTTTTCACGAAAGCCGATACGCAGGACATCGGCGAATGTCTTGAGCGCATCGTCACCCTTGGCCCGGCCATACAGATAACAGTTGCGCTTGAATTCATCGAGGGTGAAGTACAGCAGCGTCGCCGGCGTCGCCACTTCCCGGCAAGCGTCCAGTCCGAGTTTGGCCAGTTCGCTGAAACCATGGCGATTGGACAGCAGCGTCAGCTCATCCATGCTCGCCATTTGCACGCCCGCCAACTCTCGCTCGGCCTGGCGCGCCAGATCGCGCAGCCGTTCACGTTCTTGCTGTGGCGTGAGCAACTGATTGGTGGATTGACCCGATTTGCCCGTTTTTCCTGAGATCAACATCGTTCACTCCTTTGGCAGGTATGCACGTTAGAGTCGCTCATACCTGCATTGGCTCCCTGTTTGCGTGCCGCTGGTCAGCTACCCGACACCGGGCACGGCCCTCCTGCATCGGCCCAGCGCTTGAACCGGGTGACGAAGATATCGTGGGGCACCGGCACCGGCGCGCGATTGCCGCCCGGACTCCAGCCCCATAGCACCAGCTTGTCGTCGCTGACGTGTTTGATCAGCGCGGCGAAATCCCGATCGCCGTTGCTCGAGCGATCCTTGATCATCGCGCATAGCCGGTCGGCCGGCAGGCCGATCCAGGCCATCCGCTGCGCTGCCGGCGGCAGGCTCCAGTGTGGCGCGCCGGGTGGCGCGTGAGGCCCATAACTGGCCGGCGGATTACTTTGGGCATGGCACGTCGCACAGGGCAACCCGGCCGAGCCCTTGCCGTCCATGCCACGCACGACATTCATCGCGTGCGGCACCCCGGCATCGAATTGCAGCGGCGAATCACCGGGAATGTGGCAGTTCTGGCAACGGGGGCTCTGGAAGACCTTCTGCACGGTGTCGAACGCCTGCAAGGCCTCGCGGTCATCGGCAAACACGTGCGATGCGTAGGCTACGAGACAGATCAGGATCACCGTCCCAAGCAACCAATGATGTCGTTTCATCTCACACCCCCGACAGCTGCAACGGCAGCTCCCGCAGACGCTGGCCGGTCAGGGCAAACACCGCGTTGGCCACTGCCGGGGCCGTGGGTGGCACACCGGCTTCGCCGATGCCGCCGGGCTTGTCGCTGCTGGGTACGATATGCACTTCGACCACCGGCATTTCGTTGAGCCGCAGCACCTGATAGTCGTGGTAGTTGGACTGCACCACCTGCCCGTCCTTGAGCGTCAGTTTGCTGTGCAAGGTGAAGCCCAGGCCAAAGGTAATGCACGACTCCATCTGCGCGGCGATACTCTGCGGGTTGACCGCGATGCCGCAGTCCACCGCGCACACCACCCGGTGCACGCGAATGGCGAGGTTGTCCTGGGACACTTCGGCCACCTGAGCCACGTAACTGCCGAACGACTCGTGCACCGCCACACCCAGTGCATGGCCATCCGGCAACGGCGCCTTCCAGTTGGCTTTCTCCACCGCAAGGTTCAGCACACCGAGGTGGCGCGGATGGTCCTTGAGCAAGGTGCGCCGATACTCCACCGGATCCTTGCCCGCTGCCGTGGCCAGTTCATCGATCAGCGATTCCATGACAAACGCGGTGTGGGTGTGCCCCACCGAACGTAACCACAACACGCTGATCCCGGTCTTCGGTGAGTGCAGTTCAATCTGGTGATTGGCCAGCCCTTCGAGGTAGGGGCTATCGGCCACGCCCTCGACGGAGGTCTTGTCGATCCCGTCCT
Source organism: Pseudomonas sp. Pseusp3 (assembly GCF_047304225.1). Lineage (NCBI taxonomy): Bacteria > Pseudomonadati > Pseudomonadota > Gammaproteobacteria > Pseudomonadales > Pseudomonadaceae > Pseudomonas > Pseudomonas sp. Pseusp3. The sequence continues at coordinate 53,055 of NZ_JBGLYV010000028.1, forward strand.
TGACCATGCTCGCTTCAAGCGAGGTGCCGGCCATGATCGACTGCCCGACCATCACATGCTTCCAGGCCAATGGCAGGCCGTCGGCATCCAGCCCGATGCGTGCATGGTGCAGGAACGCCGAGCGATAATAGCCGCCACGGATGTCATCCTCCCGCGCCCACACGGTTTTCACCGGTGCACCTGCGGCCTTGGCGACATACACCGCTTCGCTGACGAAATCCGACGTCGGATTGGCCCGTCGCCCGAAGCCGCCGCCAAGAAACTCGGTATGGATCTCGACCTGTTCGGGCTTGAGCCCGGTGATTTCCCCGGCGACCATTTGATCCAGGGTCTGAAACTGGGTACCGGTCCAGATTTCGCACTTGTCCTTGGTGATGCGCACCGTGCAGTTCAGTGGTTCCATCGGCGCGTGGGCCAGATAAGGCACGCTGTATTCAGCGTCGATGGTCTTCGCCGCTTTCGCCAGCGCAGCCTGGGTATCGCCGGCCTGACCGGCGTTCAGGCCTGGGGTGGCGGCGAGTTTGCGGAAGCTTTCCAGCAGCGCCTGGCTATCGAGCCCGGCATTCGGCCCCGGGTTCCAGTCGATTTTCAGCGCATCGCGGCCCAGCTTCGCCGCCCAATAATGTTCGGCAATCACCGCGATGCCTGTCGGCACCTGCACCACTTTGTGTACACCCGGAATCGCCAGCGCTTCGGCGCCTTCAAAGGATCTGACGCTACCGCCGAATGTGGGTGAACGGGCGACCATCGCGGTCATCAGCCCGTCAAACTGCACGTCCATGCCGAATTTCGCCCGCCCGGTGATTTTCTCCGGTGTGTCCAGGCGCCTGGTGGGTTTGCCGATCAGCCGCCAGTCCTTGGCGTCCTTGAGTTTGATCGAGGCCGGGTCCGGCCGAGGCAACTGACCTGCGTCATCGGCCAATTCGCCATAAGTGGCGCGATGCTCGCCAGCGATGACCACGCCCGACTCGGTTTGAATCCCGGACGGCGGAACATTGAAACGCTTGGCCGCCGCCTCGATCAGCATCAAGCGCGCCGCTGCGCCGGCCTGGCGATAGCGGTCGAATTCCATCCAGGTCGAGGTCGAACCACCAGTGATTTGCATCCCGCCAAACCCGGCCAGGCCGTAATCGGCGGCCGATGCCGGGGCATGTTCGACGCGGATTTTCGCCCAGTCGGCGTCGAGTTCTTCGGCGATCAACATGGTCAGGCCGGTCCAGATGCCCTGGCCCATTTCCGAGTGCCCGAGCAACACAGTGACACTGTTGTCATTGCCAATGCGCAGGAAGGCGTTTGGCGCAAACACGTTGCCCTGGTTCTGCGCGCCCATGGCGAACCGGTGAGCGCCGGGAATGACAAACGCGACCACCAGCCCACCGCCCAGCCAGGCACTGCCCTTGAGAAAACCACGGCGCGATAACCTGTCGATGCTGTTCATGGCAACCTCAACCCAGCTCGGCGGCGCGCTTGACGGCGGCGCGAATCCGCGGGTAAGTGCCGCAGCGGCAGATGTTGCCGGACAGTGCCTGATCGATGTCGCTGTCGGTCGGTTTCGGAATCTTCGCCAGCAACGCCGCCGCCGACATGATCTGCCCGGACTGGCAGTAACCACACTGGACCACGTCAAGTTCCGCCCAGGCCTGTTGCACCGGGTGCGAACCGTCCGCGGACAGGCCTTCGATGGTGAGAATCCTTTGCCCATCGGCCACAGCCGTGGCCGGTGTGATACAGGCACGTAGCGGCGCGCCGTCGACGTGCACGGTGCAGGCCCCGCATTGGGCGATACCGCAGCCGAATTTGGTGCCGGTGAGGTGGGCCACATCGCGCAAGACCCAGAGCAGCGGCATGTCGGCGGGGACATCCAGCTCCTGATCCTGGCCATTGATGTTCAGGGTCAGCATGGCGCAGTTCCTCAGGCTCACGATGATCTGAAGGGGCGCCGCTGCGGTCTTGTCCAACCTGCGCGCGCCCCGGGCTATCCCTTCAGCTAAGCGCAAATTTGCCGGCAGGCCGTGGTGCGTCGACCACCGGTCACCTGTAGGAGCGAGCTTGCTCGCGAAAAACGCCAGTACAACGCGGTCATTCAGACAGGGCGCGTTATCGTTCACGGCCGTCGCGAGCAAGCTTCGCTCCTACACCCTCGGCTTGAGCAAAATACCGGTGTAACGCGACAGAAACAGCCCGAATGCCATACACCAAAGCAGCGCCGACATTCCCAATCCCCACCCGGAAAACGGCACCAGCAACACCCGTGACACACCCGCCACCAGCACCAGGGCAAATCCCGCAACGATTACTTTCGAGGGCAGCAACGGCCGCCCGGTATGCCCCAGGCTGACCCGCGCGATCATCGCCAGGATCAACCCGCCGATACCGCCAACGGCCAGCGAATGGGTGGCCAGGCTTTGTTGCGGCATCACGCCCAGGTGCCACAGCGCCATGGCCAGCGTCGCCACCGCGAGCCAGGCGTAAGCCAAGTACAGCGACCACAGTAGCGGCACGCGCCACAGGCCGCGGTCATGCCAGCGCCACAGGCGCAGCAGATGCAAGCCGCTCAGCAACGCAAACAACACTGCCAGCCACACACGTGGGACGTCGTTCAAACCGGCGGCAAAAGACACCGCCGCCAGCATGGCACTGACCAGCAACACCTTGCCCGGCAACGGATGGGCTGCAGGCGTTGCCGGACGATTCAAGCCGCGCTGGATGAAGAACGGAATCACCCGCCCGCCGATCACGCTCATCAGCGCGCCCACCAGCCACAAAGCGGCCAGCACGCCATGACGTTGCAGATTGGCGTCATCAACGACAAACCCCAGCAACGTCAATGCCTGACACCCGGCCAGCAACGACACCATCAATAGAATCGGATAATTCTCGCGCTTGCCCGCAGCCAGCAGATCGCGCCCCAACACCCACGCCAACAGAGGCAGAAACGGAACCTGCAAGGCCAGCAGCAAGGATGCCGGTATCGGCAGGTACCACGCCAGCCGCGCCAGCAGCCACACCAGCAGCAGGCCGATCAGCGGCCAGCCCTTGAGCCCCGGCCGGCCGGTCCAGTTGGGCACCGCAGTCAGGAGGAACCCGGCGATGATGGCCGTGGCAAATCCGAAGGGCATTTCATGCCGATGCCAGGCGAGCATGCCGCCCACCGGTTGCGCACCGGGCAAACGCCCGTACAGCCACAAGGCCCAGATAGCCACGGCGATGGCGGCGAAACCGGCACCGGCGAGAAAGAATGGCCGGAAGCCAAGGCTGAATACCGGTGCAACGGCAAGCCGGCGCATCAAGCCACCACCCGGACCGGGCCTTGGCTCAGTCGATACTGAGAAAGCAGGCGCATGACATAGCCGATTTTCAACAGGGTCGGGCCGAGAATGGTCATGGCGTGCATAGTCACCAGTACGACGATCGACAGGTGGCCGTCGTAAAGATAGGCACCGTAGATGCCGGCCAGCAGCATCGCCAGGCCAGCACCGAGCACACGGCTCGACAACTCAAGAACGTTCTGCGGGTTGCTGAAGAAGTTGAACATTTTGCGTACTCCTGAAGGCGTTCAGTTGTACGTTTACCTGATCAAGTCCCGTGCCAGCTTTTTACCCCTTCAGATCCAGGCACTTGTGCGAATACGAGTCATAACGACACACCACACAAATAGTCAATTAGACTCTTCATCAAGTCATTAAGACTACGTTTTCGCAAACCTGTGGCAATTTTCTCGATCTACGGTACGGCCTGGCGACCAGAGGCTGACTACGCTGAAAGTCCTGGACATGCGTAACCTGAAGAGGAGTTGGCACCATGCTACGCGTACAAAAACTCACGCCTTGCCTGTGGTTCGACGATCAGGCCGAAGAGGCGGCGAAGTTCTATTGCTCGATCTTCGATCATTCGAAAATCACGGCCATCACCCACTACGGCCATGCCGGTTTCGAATTCCATGGCCGGCCCGAAGGTTCGGTCATGACCGTCAGCTTCGAGCTCGACGGGCAGAGCTTCACCGGCCTCAACGGCGGGCCGTTGTTCAAGTTCAGTGAAGCGGTTTCGTTTCAGGTCAATTGCCTGACCCAGGAAGAAGTCGATCATTACTGGGGCAACCTCTCGGCCGGTGGCGTACCCGAGGCCCAGCAATGCGGTTGGCTCAAGGACAAGTTCGGGCTGTCGTGGCAGATCGTCCCCGTCGCGATGATGGACATGATCAAAGACCCGGACACGAAAAAATCCCAACGGGCCATGCAGGCGATGATGCAGATGAAAAAACTCGATATCGCCGAACTGCAACGAGCCTTTGACGGCGAGAGCTAATACACTCGGGCACTGACCTGCCGAGGAATGAGCATGAAGCACGCCGTTGCCAAAAACGCCGACAAGGCCCCGCGCTTCTGGCGCGATGATGCCCTGCCCTTCATCGAAGCCCGCTCCATCGCCGACGGGCGCGAAGTCTGCTACACCCGGCATGCCCACGAGCACTTTTCCATCGGGGCGATCACCGCCGGGCGCAGCACCTATGTCCATGAGCAGTGCGCATTCGAGGTCGGCGCCGGCACGGTCGTACTGATGAACCCCGGCGACGTCCATGCCTGCAATCCGATCGAGGACCAACCCTGGTCGTACCTGATGCTGTACGTCGATACGCCGTGGCTGACCGATTTGCAGCACCAGCTGGGGTTCAGCGATGACACGGCGTTTCGCCGCTTTTCGCTGACCCATACGCGGGACGCCCACCTGTTTGCCGGCCTCGCGGGCTTGTTTGAAGTGTTGGTCGACCCGCAGCAGGATGTGCTGCGCAAACACAGCGTGGCGGTGGAGTTTTTCACTGATGTGCAGCAGCGATTGAACCCGATCGACCCACCGCTGCGCGAACCCAATTTCAAGCTGGAGCGTGCCGCCGATTACATCCGCGACCACTGCACGCAGACCCTCAAGCTCGAAGACATTTGCGAGGCGGCGCAACTGTCACCGTCCTACCTGATCCGCGCCTTCAAGCAGCATTACGGCATGACGCCCCACGCCTTCCTGGTGAACCGGCGCATCCAGTTCGCCCAGGATCAATTGCGCAGCGGCAAGCTGATTGCCGACGTGGCGCTGGAAGCGGGGTTCGCCGATCAGGCGCATTTTCAACGGGCATTCAAACAGCATTTGGCGGCGACGCCGGGGCAGTATCGGGGGTGAATCTCCAGTAACTGCCATTACGGCAACAGCAGATACACCGCGCTCACCACCAGCAACAACGCCATGGCGCGATTGAACAGGCGCATGCCGGCCGGGTTGTTCAAAAAGCCGCTCAGAAACGTCCCGGCATAAGCCCAGCAACCGACCGACAGATAGCAGATCACCAGATAAATCGCGGCGAATTGCCAAACCAGGCGCGCCTCGCCATCGGCGACAAACGCGCCCATCCCGGCCACGCAGGCCAGCCAGGCCTTGGGGTTGAGCCATTGCATGATGGCGCCATACAGCATCGACGGGGCCTGGGCCGATTCGCTGGCTTGCACCTGCCCGTTGTCAGCCGCCAGCTTGAAGGCCATGTACAGCAGAAAGGCTACGCCCGCCCATTGCACCACCTGCGTCAGCGCTGGCCACTGTTGCAACAACTCATGCAGGCCCAATCCCATCAGCACCAACAGCAAGACAAATCCCAGCGTGGCCCCGGCCACGTGACGCTGGCTGGCCCGCAAGCCGAACCGCGCGCCGGAGCTCAACGCCACAATGTTGACCGGCCCCGGGGTGATGGAAGCGACCAGCGCAAACGCCGCCATGGACATCATCAGACTCATTGCACACCTTCTTCCGTTGAATTGAACAAGGCCCTCAAGGTAAAGCGCCGACCGGCTCGCGTATTGAAGAAAACTGCCCTGCCCGGCATCGCTATGAGTAATAACCGACGACGCTTTTCACCTTGTTCAGGGCAACGCGCAACGAGTCCATGTCCACCGAGCCCAGCGCCAGGCGTATCGCGTGCGGCACATGGGCCGAAACCGCAAAGGGCTCGGCCGGCGACACCGACACCTGCTCGCGCATCAGCGCCATGGCGATCTGGTCGGCCCGGGCGTCTTCCGCCAACGGCAGCCAGATGAAGTAGGAGTTCGGGTGGCTGATGGTCCTGAGCCCCGCCAACACCTCACGGGCCAGCGCTTGCCTGGCCCGGGCGTCCGCCCGTTTCTGCTCCTCTAGTTGGCTGACGGTGCCATCGTCGAGCCAGGCCGTGGCGATGGCGGTCATCACGCCGGGGGTGTTCCAGGTGGTCGCCATGATGGTGCACTCGAAGGCAGCGACCCATTGCGCGGGAGCGGCAATGAAGCCAACGCGCAGCCCGGTGGCGACATTCTTCGACAGACCGGACACGTACACCGTTCTCTCAGGCGCCAGCTCGGCCAGCGGCGGCGGTACGTTTTCGGCCAGGAACGCGTAGGCGGCGTCCTCGATGATCGTCAGGTCATGCTGGCGCGCTATCGCCACCAGTTGCTCGCGCTGATCGGCGCCCATCACCCAGCCCAGCGGATTATGCAAGGTCGGCATCGAGTACACGGCCCGTACCGATCGGCTGCGGCAGAGTTTTTCCAGGGCGGCCAGATCAGGCCCGGTTTCCGTGACCTGAATGGGCAAGACTTCCAGATGCAGCGTTTCGGCCAGCGTCTTGAAACCGGGATAGGTCAACGCATCGGCGGCGATCACATCGCCGGGCTTGAGCAGCGTCATCATCGCCACCGCCAGGCCATGCTGGGCGCCGCTGACGATCAACACCTGCTCGGCCGGCACGCTAAGCCCGCGTTCAACCAGATGGCGCGCGACCGAGGCCCGCTCATGCAGGCGCCCCGCGTGGGGCTGATAGCGCAGCAGGGATTCCAGGTCACCGGACAACGCCAGCTGACGCAAGGCATTGCGCAGCAGGTCGGCCTGGCCTGGCAATGACGGGTAGTTGAAATTCAGGTCGATCATCCCCGCCGCCACCACGTGCTGCGAGATGCCCTGCCCCGGTGGCAACGAGGTCTCCCTGACAAAGGTCCCGCGTCCGGTTTCGCCACTGACCAGGCCCATGCCCTCCAGCTCGGCATACACCCGGCTGGCGGTGACCAGTGCCAGGCCGTGCTCAGTGGCCAGTTGCCGATGAGTCGGCAGGCGCGTGCCCGGCGGCAAACGCCCGGCACGGATGTCGGCGGCAAAGGCATCCACCAGCGTTTTGTAGCGGGATCGAGGCATGTCGAGATGTATCCATGACAATTTTTTGATTGTATCGATAGTCGCTCATACGATGAGTTTCGTGCAATCAGACAATGAGCGTGAGCCAAATGGAACGGACCTCGAACCTGCAACACCGGACACTGGAAAACAGCACCAGCGGCTGGATCAATGGCCTGATCGGCGTGGTGATCTTCAGCGGCTCGCTGCCGGCGACACGGGTGGCGGTGCTGGAGTTTGATCCGGTGTTCCTGACAGTCGCCCGCGCGACCATCGCTGCGGTCCTGGCGCTGTGCCTGCTGTGGTTATTCAAGGAAAAACGTCCGGCGCGCGCTCAACTGATACCGCTGTTGATCGTCGCCCTGGGTGTGGTCATCGGTTTCCCTCTGCTGACGGCGCTGGCACTGCAATACGTGACGTCCGCACACTCCATCGTCTTCGTCGGCCTGTTGCCCCTGGCGACGGCGGTGTTTGGCGTTCTGCGCGGCGGCGAACGGCCACGGGCGGCGTTCTGGGTTTTCTCGGTGCTGGGCAGCCTGCTGGTGGTCGGGTTTGCCCTGTCCCAAGGGCTGACCGCCTCCCCGCAAGGCGACATCCTGATGCTGCTGGCCATCCTCGCCTGCGGCCTGGGGTATGCCGAAGGCGCGAAGCTGTCGCGCACGCTCGGTGGCTGGCAAGTGATTTCCTGGGCGCTGGTGCTGTCGCTACCGGTCGTGGCGGTGCTCAGCTGGATGCGCATGCCGGCTTCGTTAACCGGCATCAGCACGCCAGCCTGGTTCAGCCTGGCTTACGTCTCGCTGTTCAGCATGCTGATCGGTTTCGTGTTCTGGTATCGCGGCCTGGCCCAAGGGGGCATCGCCGCCGTTGGGCAATTGCAGCTGCTGCAGCCGTTTTTCGGGCTGACCCTGGCCGCCACCCTGCTGCATGAACAGGTCAGCCTTGGCATGCTGGGTGTCACCGTTGCCGTGATCCTCTGCGTCGCCGGTGCGAAAAAATTCGCCAGATAGCCCCTTGTACGGTGGTTTACACCCGTCACTGTATGGGTCTGGCCACCGCGTTGCTGTGATAAAAATAGCGCTCTTGCTACAGGAGCCCACCATGGACCTCGCCACCCTCACCCTGTTTCTGCCGGCCTGCTTTGCCCTCAACATGGCCCCCGGCCCCAACAACCTGCTGTCGGTCAGCAATTCGACCCGCTATGGCTACCGCACCGCGTGTGTGGCCGGCATCGGCCGGTTGCTGGCGTTTGCCGGGATGATTGCCCTCGCCTCGGCGGGGCTGGCGGTGGTACTGCAAACCTCCGAACTGCTGTTCTATGCCATCAAGATCCTCGGCGCCGCCTACCTGTTCTACCTCGCCTGGCAATTGTGGCGCGCCGATCCTGGCGTCGAAAACGTGGTCACTACAGCGCCCGTGGGCACCCTGGCGCTGGCCCGACAGGAATTCCTGGTAGCGGCCGGCAACCCCAAGGCCATCCTGATTTTCACCGCGTTCCTGCCGCAATTCGTCGACTCGACCCACGCCATTGCGCCGCAGTTCGTGGTGTTGGGCGCGCTGTTTCTGGTGCTGGAGTGGATCGCCATCGGCGCCTATGCCTACATGGGCCTGCACATGCGCCGCTGGTTCGCCAGGCCGTTGGGCAAGCGGATATTCAACCGCTGCTGCGCCGGGTTGCTGTCGGCGGCGGCTTCGGTGTTGCTGATGGCGCGTCGCGCCTGAAGACTTTGCTTTTTTCTGTGTGGGAGCGGGCTTGCTCGCGAAGGCGGCGTGTCATTCGACATCGAGGTGACTGACACTATGTATTCGCGAGCAAGCCCGCTCCCACAGGGTGAGCTCACCTTCCGGTGCGAAATTCGCTGTCGATTTTCCGGTGGAGGCCACCCATGAGGCGATCTATGCTGCGCCCATGAACCTACAAAAAACGCTGCTACCGCCCCGTGCCGAGATGGTTCGCGCCATGCTCGAGCGAGACACCTCCTACGAGGGGGTGTTTTTCACGGCGGTCAAGACCACTCGAATCTTCTGCCGCCCCGGTTGCACCGCCCGCAGCCCGAAGCCTGCGAATGTCGAGTTCTTTGCCAACACCGAACAATGCCTGGCGGCGGGCTACCGCGCCTGCCTGCGCTGCAAACCGCTGGACACGGCCGCCAGAGCGCCGGACTGGGTGCAAAAATTGTTCAAGTCGGTAGACGCCGCCCCGGAGCAGCGCTGGACCGACACCCGGCTACTGGCCGAAGGCGTCGAACCTCTGAAGCTGCGTCGCTGGTTCAAGCAGCATTTCGGCATGACCTTCCACGCGTGGCTGCGCGCCCGGCGCCTGGGTTTGGCGTTGGGCGGAATCAAACAGGGCGACTCCATCGACGACGTCGCATTCGATTCCGGCTACGAGTCCCTGAGCGGCTTTCGCGATGCCTTTCAGAAGTCGTTTCACATCACCCCGGGCCGTGCGGCCAACAGCGAGCCGCTGCTGTTCACGCGCCTGACCACGCCGTTGGGGCCGATGATCGCCATGGCCGAACGGCGTGGACTGGTGCTGCTGGAGTTTCTCGATCAGCCATCGCTGAACCCTTCGGTCGAAGCGCTGCAAAACCGTTTCGGTTATGCCGTGGCACCGGGACACAACCCGCATTTGCAACAGATCGAAGCGCAGTTGTCCGCGTATTTCGCCGGCACGCTCACGGAGTTCAGCGTTGCCCTGCACATGCCCGGCAGCGAGTTCTCCCGCAGGGTCTGGGCTGAACTGCTGAAGATCCCTTACAGCCAAACCACCACCTACGGTGCCATCGCGGCGGCTCTGGGCAAGCCCGGTGCCAGCCGGGCGGTGGGCCTGGCCAACGGGCATAACCGCTTATCGATTGTCGTGCCGTGCCATCGAGTGATCGGTGCCGACGGCTCGCTGACCGGCTACGCTGGAGGCCAACCGCGCAAGGCGTTTCTGCTCAGACTGGAAAACGCAGCGGTGCAGCTCACGGAGCAATTGGCGTTCTGATCCCCCACAGACTTTTCATAAGGAAGGAAACTCGATGGACAGGCTCGACAATCATCTGCACCAACTGCATCACGATGGCTTGCTGATCCTCACCAACGTCGCCGATGCCGCCGGGGCGCGGCTGGTAGAACAACTGGGCAACAAGGCCGTGGCCACCAGCAGCGCGGCGGTGGCCTGGGTACATGGCTACCCGGATGGCAACACCCTGCCCCTTGAGCGTCTGGTCTCGACCGTCGAGTCGATTGCCCGGGTCATTTCGGTGCCGCTGACCGTGGACATCGAGGCGGGTTATTCCGATGATCTGGAACGGGTGGCTCAGGTGGTTGACGCCGTGATAGCCGCCGGCGCGGTTGGGATCAATATCGAGGACGGTTCTTCGCCGCCGGATTTGCTGGCACGCAAGATTGAGACCGCGCGCCGGGTTGCCGATCGCCGTCAGGTGAACCTGTTCATCAATGCGCGCACCGACGTGTATCTGCGGGGACTGGTGCCTGCCGAGGATCGCGTCGCCGAAACCCTCAAGCGCGCCGCGTTGTATCAGGCGGCCGGTGCCAATGGCCTGTTTGCGGCGGGCGTTACCGCGGAGTACGAGATCAAGGCGCTGTGCCACGGCACCTCGCTGCCATTGAATGTGCTTGGCTTCCCGGGCTTGCCGTCGCCCGAAGTGCTCGAGGCACTTGGCGTGCGCCGCCTGTCCGCAGGTTCAGGCATCGCCGAATTCCTCTACGGTGCCATGGCCGGCATCGCCAAAAGCTTTCTGCAAACCGGCAAGCTCGATACCCACGACCTGAAGGCCTTCACCTATGGTGAAGTGAATGCCCTGTTGAATCTGTCCGGGAAAGCCTGACCGATGTCCGACGGCTATCGGGCGGCCAGTGAGTTCCTGGCCGCCATCGATGACGACTGGCGCCGCCATATCGACGCCATCGGCCCATGCCTGCACCAGCCGCATGCGGCGCGTGATCCGTATGAGTCGCTGGTGCGGGCGATTGCCTATCAGCAACTGCATGCCAAGGCTGGCGATGCGATTGTCGGCCGGCTGTTGGCGCTGTTCGGTTCAGGCTCGTTCCCCAGGCCTGAACAGATCGTCGCGACAGATTTCGACAGGTTGCGCAGTTGCGGGTTTTCCGCGAGCAAGATCGCGACCATTCAGGGCATCGCCCAGGCGGCGCTGGACGGCGTGGTGCCGGATTACGCCACGGCGCTGGCCATGGACGATGAAGCGCTGATCGAACGCCTGATCACGTTGCGCGGCGTGGGCCGCTGGACCGTGGAGATGTTGCTGATCTACAGCCTGGACCGACCGGACATCCTGCCGGCCGATGACTTTGGCGTGCGTGAGGGCTACAGGCGACTCAAGGGCCTGGAGGTGCAGCCGACGCGCAAGCAGATGATCGAGATCGGGTTGGGGTGGAGCCCTTACCGGACGGTGGCCTCCTGGTATTTGTGGCGGGTGCCTGGGCGGTAGACCGCGTTATCGTTCTTCGCGAGCAAGCCCGCTCCCACAGGGTTCGCGTGATCCTTGTGGGAGCGGGCTTGCTCGCGAAGGCGTCCGTCCAGTCAATACATCACCCGAAACAGATCACAACCCCGACTTCAACCGACTGAACGCCCGGATCAACGCCCGGTTGAACGCCTTGCCATTGTCATTCTTGCTGTACAGCGAAGCCCTGACCACCGCCGGCGGATACGTCCCCGGATCATTGCGAATCGCCGGGTCGATCAAGCCATCCGCCGCCGTGATCGCATTGGCGTAGTGGATGGTATCGGTGATCGGCGCAATCACCTCCGGAGTCATCAGGTAGTCCATCAGTGCAAGACCGGCCTTTGGATGCGGCGCATCCTTGGGAATGACCATGGCATCGAACCAGATCAACGTGCCCTCCTTCGGAATGCGGTACGTCAGCGAGTACGGCTTACCCGCAGCCTCGGCCTGGCCCGCCGCGATGCCTACGTTGCCGTTCCACGACATCGCCACGCAGGTGTTGCCGTTGGCCAGGTCGCTGATGTTCAGGTCGTTGTCGAAGTAGCGAATGTACGGCCGAATCTTCGCCAGTTGCTGCTCGGCCAGTTTCAGGTCGTCGAGGTTCTGGCGGTTGATGTCCAGCCCCATGTATTTCATGACCGCCGCATACACTTCGTTGGGATCGTTGAGCAGGCTGACCCCGCAATCGGCGAATTTCGAGACCACGGCCGGATCGAACAGCATCGCCCAGCTGTCTGTCGGCGCGTCGGGCAGGCGCTGTTTCACGGCCTGTTCCTGATAACCCACGCCCGTAGTGCCCCAGGCGTAGATCCCGGCATAACGATTGCCCGGATCGAACACCGCCATGTGCTGGCGGAACTCCTCGCCAACCCCGGCAAAGTGCGGCAGCTGTTGTTTGTCCACCGTCTGCACCCCGCCACTCTCGATGGCGCGCGACAGGTGCTGCCCCGCCGTCAGTACCAGGTCGTAGCCACTGCGGCCGGTGAGCAGCTTGGTCTCGACGGTTTCCAGGGAGTCGAAGTGATCGGCCACCACATGGATGCCGGTTTTTTCCTCGAAGTTCTTCAGGGTATCCGGGGCCAGGTACTCGCCCCAGATGTACAGGTTGACCACCGGCTTGGCGGTATCGGCGGCCTGCACACACAGGGGTGCAAGCACCAGCAGTATTGCTTGAGTCAGTTTGTGCAGGCCCATGGTCAGACTCCCATCTTGTTGCAAGCAGTGCCAGCGTACTGCGGCATGGTGATGCACGCGACGTTGCCGCCGCCGAGGAGGATTTCCCGGGAGTTTTCGATGCCGACGATGCTGTGTTTCGGGAACAGCTCGGCCAGGGTTGCCAGCGCCACCTTGTCGTTGCGATCACCAAACAGCGGCACCACGATGGAACGGTTGCCGGCGTAGTAGTTGATGTACGACGCGCAGATTTTCGTCCCGGCCTGACGGGTATGAGTGCTGTCCTGCTGGTCCAGCCCTTCGGCCTCTTCAGCTGTCCACTCCAGCACATCCGGCTGCGGCAGCTTGTGCACGATCAACTCGCGGCCGCGACTGTCACGGGTGCTGCGCAGGATGTCGTAGGCTTCCTGATAGATTTCCCACTGCGGGTCATCGCGGTTGTCGGTCCATTGCAACACCACTTCACCAGGGCGCACGAAGCACGCAAGGTCGTCGACATGGCCATCGGTTTCGTCGAACTTGCAGCCCCGCGGCAGCCAGATGACCTGCTCGGCGCCGAGGTAATCGGTCAGGCGACGGGTGACTTCGTCCTTGCCCAGATGCTGGTTGCGGTTGCGGTTGAGCAGGCATTGTTCAGTGGTCAGGATACTGCCCTGGCCGTCGCTCTGGATGCCACCCAGTTCGGCAATCAGTGGCGCGCGATAGCGGTCGAAGCGTTCGATTTCGAGGATTTTGCCGGCGATCTGGTCGTCCTTGTCCCACGGGTAGTACAGGCCGCCGTCGAGCCCGCCGTAGGCGTTGAATTCGAAGTCGACGCCGCGCACTTCGCCGCTCTGGTCATTGACCACAAAGCACGGGCCGCTGTCGCGGAACCAGGTGTCGTTGCAGGTCATTTCCACCACACGTACCTGCGGTGGCAACTGCCGGCGCGCGGTGGCGAACTGTGCGGCCGAGGCGCATACGGTGACCGGTTCGCTCATGGAAATGGCGGTGACGATCTGCACCCAGACTTTCTGCGCCGGCTTGGCACCGTTGCGCCAGACGTCGGTGCGCTCCGGCCAGCCGAGCCAGCAACCGGACTTGGCTTCGAATTCACCGGGCAGACGGAAACCGTCCTGTTTGGGAGTGGTGTCGAGCAAACGTGCCATGGTCAAACCTCTTCAGCAGGGATTGGAATGACCACAGGCTAAGGGCGTTGGCGACTGGCTCGCCAACGATGATTATTTCGGAATACTTGAATTCAACTCATCAATCGAGCAACTGATCGTTGAACCATTCCAGCATCTGCGCCACCGCCGGACGCTCCAGCCGCACCCTCTCGCACACCAGCGCGTATTGGCCCAGGGCGGTCATGCTCGACGTAAACGGCCGTACCAGCCGACCGCTGAGCAAATCTTCCTGGGCTGTCAGGTTGTCGCCCATGGCCACGCCCTGCCCTTGAGCGGCCGCTTCCAGCGCCAGCCCGGCATGGGCGAAATACAACTGGCGGTCCGGACGCTGGTCGCCGGCATGACTGGTGAGCCACGCGGTCCAGGTCTTGCCGTCCTGATCATCGTGCAGCAGGCAATGACGGACCAGGTCCTTCGGGGTTTTCAGAGTGCCTTGGTTGAACAGGCCGGGACTGCACACCGGAAAGAACTGCAACGCCGGAAGCGGCCTGACGAAATACGCCGTGCTGTCCACCGGACCGGTGCCGTAGGTGATCGCCAGGTCGATGTCTTCCCCGGGCGCCGTGGCGTCGATCGGTTGTTCGTACAGATGCAGAGTGATGTGCGGATAGCGCGCGTAGAAATCCGTGAGGCGACTCATCAGCCACTTTTGCGCCAGCTCGGCGGTGACCGCCAGGCGTAATACCGCCAGGGATGAAGGATCGCGCAGTTCATCGCAGGCATCGCCAATCAGTTCGAAGGCCTGTTGCAGGCTTTGCATCAGGCGCCCGGCGGCCAGGGTCGGGCGAATCTGCCGGCCTTCGCGCACGAACAGCGACACGCCGAGTTGCTCTTCGAGTTGGCGAATCTGGTGGCTGACCGCGCTGTCGGTGACACACAACTCGGCCGCCGCCCGGCCGAAATGGGCGTGACGGGCGGCGCATTCGAAGGTTCTGAGGGCTGCCAGGGAGGGTAGTCGTCGCATGGGGCTTGATCCCGGTTTCGAGGTGCCCATGCTGACCCGGACATTAGTGTGCGTCCAGTGGGACCGCGTTATCGTTCATCGCTGGCAAGCCAGCGCCCACAAGGATTGCAGGCGAACAGAAAACTTGTGCCCGGTACATAACCTGTGGGAGCTGGCTTGCCTGCGATGGCGTCGGCACTCTCGCTTCTTGTCTTCTAGGCTAATACCGGATCCCCCAAGCCACCGGAGACCACCATGCACCTCGAAGGCTCCTGCCATTGCGGCGCGGTGTCGTTCAGTTTGACCAGCGCCCACCCCTACCCTTACCAGCGTTGCTACTGCTCGATCTGCCGCAAGACCCAGGGCGGTGGCGGCTATTCGATCAACCTCGGTGGCGATGCCGCCAGCCTCAAGGTTCGCGGGCGCAAGCACATCGCGATTTACCACGCGCGACTCAAGGAACAAGGCCAAAAACGCGCCCACAGCAGCACCGCCGAGCGGCATTTCTGCTCGGTGTGCGGCTCGGGTTTATGGCTGTTCAGCCCCGAATGGCCTGAGTTGATTCACCCCTTCGCGTCGGCCATCGACACGCCACTGCCGGTGCCGCCGGAGCACACGCACCTGATGCTCGGCTCAAAAGCGCCGTGGGTGGAGGTTCAGGCGCAGCCCAGGGATCAACAGTTCGACCTGTACCCCGAAGAGTCCATCGCGCAATGGCATGAACGGTTGGGTTTGAGCCGTTAGCTTTTGTTTGGCTGATGGCCCCTTCGCGGGGCAACCCCCCCCCCCCCGTGGGTATGATTTTACCGGGGGGGGGGGGGTTGGGGGGCAAGGGGGCCCCCCCAAAAAACCCAAAAAAAA